>CAZWWF010000165.1:0-3172 GCA_964636805.1 uncultured Zetaproteobacteria bacterium | reverse complement strand
TCTGGTCACTGGGTGAACTGCGCAAGATCGAAGAACACGGCGTGCGCTTTCGCTCGCATATTGATGGCGCAGAAGTATTTCTCGGGCCGAAAGAAAGTATGCAGATTCAAAGCAAACTGGGCAGCGACATTGTCATGGCCTTCGATGAATGCACGCCCTACCCGGCCAGCCATGAAGAAGCCGATGCTTCCATGCAGATGTCGATGCGCTGGGCGGCGGAATGCCGGGATACCTTGCCGGTTAATAAAACACAGGCCCTGTTCGGTATCGTACAGGGTGGAATGTATGCGGACTTGCGACTGGAGAGTTTGAAAGCGGTTGCCGATATTGATTTCGAGGGCATTGCCATCGGCGGTCTGTCGGTGGGCGAACCGAAAGAAGAGATGATAGCCATGCTCGATACGCTGGCGCCACATCTGCCAGCAGACAAACCGCATTATGTCATGGGTGTGGGTACGCCCGATGATCTGATCGAGGGTATTGATCGCGGCATTGATATGTTTGATTGTGTGATGCCCAGCCGCAATGCACGCAATGGCACGCTGTTCACGGATGCCGGTAAAATGAATATCAAAAACCTTAAACATTTCGATGATGAACGGCCTGTCATGGAAAACTGCACCTGTTATACATGCCGTCATTTTTCCCGTGCTTATCTGCGACACCTGTATATGGCGAAAGAAATTTTAAGCTCGAGATTGAATACCTTGCATAACCTACACTACTATTGTGACCTCATGTGCCGGGCCAGAATAGCGCTTGCACAGGGAAACTGGCCCGAATTTCGCAACGGGTTTTTACAACGCTATCGTGAACAGGCATAATCGCCGCCTTTCAATTTATCCGGACATATCAGGAGCATTATCCATCATGAAAACATATTATTATTCTATCATCGCATCTGTTGCAGCTGCGATGGCTGTTATTACACCTGCGTATGCCGAAGCGGCGCCTGCAGCTGGCGGCGGCGGTTTCGCCTCACTGATTCCACTGGTGCTGATTATGGTCATTTTCTATTTTCTGCTTATTCGCCCGCAGCAGAAAAAACTTAAACAACACCGCAATCTGGTCGAACAGTTGAAAAAAGGTGACAAGATTATTACCGGCGGCGGTCTGTACGCCAAAGTCATCGATGTAAAGGATGACACGCTAAAAGTAGAGATTGCCGATGGCGTCCGCATCAAGATCAAACGCGATACCATTATCGGACTATCCGATTAATACCCCCGACCGCGCGCAATAACAACAAATACGCTTAAGGATTCACACTATGCATAGCTTTCCACGCTGGAAAATCTGGATGATTTTGGCCGTACTGGCCATCTCACTCATGGCCTCGCTGCCCAATGTCACCTCCGTGCCCTCCTGGTGGCCTGCTTCATTGAGTAAACCGATGAGCCTCGGTCTGGATCTGAAGGGAGGCATTCATCTGGTACTTGATGTCGATGTTGATAAAGCTGTATCCCACAGTGTCGAAGAAGATATCGATACAGCACGTCAAACCTTGCGTAAGGCGAAAATCCGTTATCGCAAGCTGGCAGTGGATGGCAACAATCTGATTATCACCATCAAAAAGGCTTCTGATTTCAGTGCAGCTGAGTCGTTGCTGAAGGATACATTCAACAACTACACCATGTCTTCGGCGGTTGGCAATACGTTTACACTGGCTCTGAAAGAAAGCATCGCTGAAGAAACACGCAAATTTGCCGTTGACCAGGCTATTGAAGTCATTCGCGGCCGTATTGATGCATTGGGTACCACGGAGCCGGTGATCATCAAGCAGGGCAAACACCGCATTCTGGTGCAAATCCCGGGTTATGAAGATACCGCCCATGCCAAACAGTTAATTGGCCGCACTGCCCAGCTCGAATTCAAGCTGGTCGATGAAAAAGGTGACCTCGACAAAGCCATGTCGGGCCGCATTCCTCCCGGTGATATTATCATGTATGGCCCCGAACAGATGCGTAATGGTCAGAGCTATCGTCAACCATATCTGCTGAAAAAACGTACATTACTCTCCGGCACCGAGATTGCCGACGCACGCGTTTCCATTGATTCACGCTTCAACGAGTATGCCGTTACTCTGAAATTCAACAGCAAAGGGGCACGAAAATTTGACAAGCTGACTGCAGCACATGTTGGTGAACGCTTTGCAATTATTCTGGAAGGTGTAGTCAATTCAGCGCCAGTGATTCGCGAACGCATTGCCGGCGGTTCCGCCCAGATTACCGGCAGTTTCTCGCCAGCTGAAGCACATGATCTGGCCATTATTCTGCGCGCCGGCGCCCTGCCTGCACCAGTCAAAGTCGTAGAAGAACGCTCTATCGGTCCTAGCCTCGGCCAGGATTCAATTGATCAGGGTATGAATTCGATCATCGTCGGTTGTATTCTGGTGCTGATTTTCATGGCCGTGTATTACCGTATGTTCGGCATGGTAGCCAATGTTGCACTGATTTTTAACATGCTGCTGATTCTGGCTGCAATGAGTATTATCGGTGGCACACTCACCCTGCCGGGCATTGCCGGTATCGTACTGACGATCGGTATGGCTGTGGATGCGAATGTGCTGATTTTCGAACGTATTCGTGAAGAGTTACACTTGGGTAAAACACCGCTGGCTGCTATTGACGGAGGTTACGACAAAGCCTTCTCGACCATCGTCGATGCCAATATCACCACGCTAATTGCTGCCATTGTGCTGTTCCAGTTCGGTTCCGGGCCGGTGAAGGGCTTCGCCATTACCCTCTCCGTCGGTATTCTGGCCTCCATGTTTACTGCCATTACCGTCACTCGCGCCATTATTGCCACGTCAACGACCAGACGCGGTCGCATCGAAAAATTAAGTATTTAAGGTTACTGATATGCAACTGATTCGCCCCGACATTAACATCGATTTTATCGGTAAACGCAAAATCGCCCTGACTATTTCCGCCCTGATGATCATCATCTCATTGGGAACACTGGCCGTCAAAGGTCTGAACTTCGGCATTGATTTCACCGGCGGCACGCTGGTCGAAGTGAAATTCGACAAAGCCCCCGGTATTGCTGATGTTCGCAACGCTATTTCACCCAGGGGCTTTGGCAATGCTGTGATTCAGGAATTCGGTTCGCCGGAAGAAATTCTGATTCGAGTGCAAAACAAAGAGGGTGAAAAATCATCCACTATCAGTAC
>CAZWWF010000164.1:0-3199 GCA_964636805.1 uncultured Zetaproteobacteria bacterium | reverse complement strand
TGCCAGTGCTCCAGCGCGGCAGGTAATACCGGCAAGACTGTCTGTTGATGTGTTAAATCAATAATCGCCTTACAGCGATTGCAACAGGCGTGATCGTGTGGAGCCATGTTGCTGTCAAAGATGGTGTTACCATTGACTTCAAAATGGTTTAAAAGGCCGGATGATTCAAACTGCCGCAGGGTCAGGTAAATGGTGTTTATCGAGATAGCCGGATGTGATTCCCGCAATGTTTCATAGGCCATACGGGCAGTAATATGCGTGGGCTTGCTTAGTACCAGTTCAGCCAGTGCCAGTCGTTGTGGTGTTATGCGCAGTCCGTGAGATCGTAACATGGCCGGAATAGTTTCCTGTATTGACATGAGCGCATGATTGCATATTGTTCCTAGATAGTAAATATTCCTAAAAGGGGCAGTTATGAAATTATTTTCCTATGTTGTTGCTGTATTGTTGCTGAGTACCGGCTTTGCACAGGCAGGTGAACGGCCTGCTGATATTCCGGAAGGTATGGGGGTGTTGCCGGTGACTGTTCCGATCCCGGCAGATAATCCGATGAGTGCATCAAAAACAGAACTCGGAAAGCAGCTCTATTTTGATCCAGTCCTGTCCAAGAGCGGGCATATATCATGTAATTCCTGCCATAATCTGGGTACATGGGGTGTGGATAATCAGGTGCGTTCTATCGGTCATAAATGGCAGCGTGGTGGTCGTAATGCGCCAACTTCGTTCAACTCCGCCTTCTGGTCGGCTCAATTCTGGGATGGACGCGCACCGCTTCTGGAAGATCAGGCCAAGGGGCCGCCGATGAATCCGGCTGAAATGGCGGATGATTCTGAAGAGCAACTAATGTCTCGACTGAAAGAAGCCGGCTATGCTCCGTTATTTGATAAAGTGTTCGGCAAAAATAGTCTGTCATTTGATAATATGGCCAAAGCCATAGCCGCATTTGAACGTACACTGCTGACACCGGATGCTCCGTTCGATCTTTATGTGCAGGGTAAAGGTAATATCAGCAAAGCAGCCAAACGCGGCATCCAGAAAGTAGCCGAGATTGGCTGTACAGGTTGTCACTCCGGTGCATTATTTACCAATAATACATATCAGCAGTTCAAATATGGTACGGACGATGGACGCAAGTCGGTAACCGGCAAAGCCGAAGATGATCATTTCTTCCGCGTTCAGTCCTGGCGTAATGTGGCGATGACTGCACCATATTTCCATGACGGGTCAGTCAAAACCCTATCGGAAGCCGTACGAATTATGGCGAAAGTACAACTGGACACGAAACTGTCCGATAGTGATGTGGCGGATATTGTCGCATTCCTGAAGACACTCACAGGTAAAGCACCACAGGTAACCTATCCGGTATTTCCGCGTCCGGCTGGCTATGCTCTGAACTGGAAAGAATAATCAGATGAAATATTCCGCTATCGCGTTTATAGCTGTGGCAGGAGATTGGTAACGCAGGTCCGGTTTTACCGGGCCTGTGTTTTTTTGTTGAATAGAGAACTCAGAGAATATTTGCCGGAAATTGATGTCCTGTTACTGTGATGACGACCTGATTGCTTGATTTATGGATGGGATTACAACCAGAGCAGTTTTATCGTTCACCAACAACATAAGGGGTGACTCCGGTGTTACCAGCGCCGCTGGAATCGCGTATGTTGGTTTATTGACCTGATATATCTTTCGTTATGCTTGTAACATCAGAGGCAGAGGGATAGCCGGTAAATCGTGTTGATTATTTTTCGATCAGGATCAGGTGTTTATCATCATCGGTTGGTTCATTGGAGAGTACCGTAAAACCCTGTTCCTCGCATGAGCGGGGAACGTTTTCCAGCGGTTCACCCTTGTTCAACAATACTTCGAGCTGTTCGCCCTGATCCATTTTCGCCAGTTTCAGTTTCACTTTGACGAAAGTCATTGGGCAGGTTTCACGGGTAATATCGAGGAAATGTTTCATGATCTGTTGTCCTTTTATGGTGCTTAAATAAAGATAATGTGTGAATTTTCGGAATCGTTGAGGAATGTGGCGACACCGACAACATCCTGCACTTCTTCAATCAAATCGCTCTGTTCCAGTTCCAGAATATGCATGGCCATTTCGCAGGCAACAATGCGGATGCCGAGCGCGTGAGCGGCATCCACCAGTTCCGGCAGGGATGCGACATTGTGTTTTTTCATCATGCCTGTCATCAGTTTGGAACTGGCTCCGAAAAAATTCAGCCGGGAGAGTGGCAAATTATTCAGTCCACCCATCAGGAAATTGAATGCACGAGCCATAATACTGCTGCCCATTGCCACACGGCCCTTTTTCTTTTTCAGAGCATTTAAACCCCAGAAGGTGAAAAACATGGTTACTTCACGATTGGTGGCTGCCGCACCGGTGGCGATGGTAAAGGCGGCAATCATTTTATCGAAATCGCCCGAGAAACAGACGATGGAGATGTTTTTCTTGTTCGCAGGTAGATTCATGGCTGCACCTCTATGTATTTTGAAAAGGTGGCGCAAGCTAATGGCCGCAGTTGAAAGGGCAATCGTGAGTTGTCTGATGCTGATGTCCGGGTATAAGCTGTTTTGCGTGCCTGACTATCGGTAGTGTGTGTGAATTGCAGTAGAAGGAGGAATGAATGAATGATGTAACGGCAAACAATATAGATATCATCAATCAGCTGGGGCCGCTGGCGGCGCTGGCAGGCACGTGGGAAGGCGATGAAGGGGTTGATATTGCGCCAGGTCAGCGAGGGGCGGTGGAAACAGCTTATCGGGAACGGTTGATATTCGAACCGCTAGGTTCGGTGGAGAATGGTCCACAGATATTATACGGCTTGCGTTATTCGACTACGGCATGGCCGCTGGGTGCAGATGAGCCGTTTCATGAAGAAACCGGTTACTGGCTATGGGATGCAAAAGCCGGGCAGGTGATGCGTTGTTTTATGGTACCGCGCGCAGTGACCATACTGGCTGGCGGTGATGCAAAGGCTGACAGCAACAGTTTTAGCATGGCGGCAGATGCGGGTTCGGAAACGTTTGGCGTGTTATCCAGTCCATTCCTCGATCAAGCTTTCAAAACAGTGCGTTATGAATTACAGGTAGATATTCATGCTGATGGTCGTTTCAGTTACACCGAGGACACGCAATTACAGATTCAGGGACAGGACGGGATATTTCACCATACCGATGCCAATACGTTAACGAGAGT
>CAZWWF010000163.1:0-3217 GCA_964636805.1 uncultured Zetaproteobacteria bacterium | reverse complement strand
GACCTCGTATTCTAAACCCGGAGGGTGGCCACTATAATGCAATTACACCGTGTCCTTGGAACTCCTCCACACGAAAAAAATATGAAGCTGTTTACTTGTCTGCGTGAGTCCTTTTTGCAGACAGAAGATGTTGAAATACTGAATCAGTGCCAAGAATACGCCAGCAAATACTGTCTGCAGCGACCAGAGCAAGCATGCCTGCCAGAATCAAATGGGGATTCCCGGTCAGCTCGAACAGGGCTGTGATGGCAGTTAGCGGGGCAGCAAGCGTGGCGCCGAGCATGGCGCACATGCCGGTCATGGCATAAAATCCGATTGAACCGGCGCTTGCCATCCCCAGTCCGGCGAGCATCTTTCCAGCAAGTCCGCCAGCAGCGCCGCCAATTACCAGACACGGGCCAATCAATCCCCCTGGCACGCTGCAACCAATACAAATGACTGTTGCCGCGAGCTTAAAAATCATCAGTTCTACCAATTCGCTGCTGATGACTTGGCCGAACAACAGCGCTTCAACGGTGTCATAACTGATGCCCAGAATATGAGAAGAAAACAGCCCTAATATGCCTGTAGACAGGCCGGAAAAAATGAAGATTAGCCAGACAGAACGGCCGGACATCAGGTTTGAAATACCCTTAATGCCGGTAATCGCAAGCACAGCTAGCCCGCCGATAAATATGCCCAACAGAATGATCCATAGAAACTCCTGAGATGAAAGAACATCCAGTTCCGGAACAGCAAAGGCCGGTTTAGTTCCGTAAGCCATGCGACCAAGCATGGCCGCAGTGACTGCGCCGGTGAGAATGGAAAGCATTTTACGCGCTTCCAGAGATTCACCCATTACCTCCACAGCGAAAATAACACCGGTCAACGGTGTATTCAGTGCTGCTGCCACGCCGGCTGCTACGCCGGTCATCGTCAATAATCGGGTTTCTGCAGCGCTAATACGAAAGCGCCGGGCAAGCATATTCCCCAATGCGGCACCCAAATGTACGCTGGGCCCTTCGCGATCCACAGAGTGGCCGCTGACAATGGCCAGCGCTCCTGCAAAAAATTGCAAACATGCCTGAGAGAACGGCAGAACAATCATCCCACGCGTCCGTACGTTGCTGAGTACATGGGCAATGCCAACGTCCCGGTGATGGGTGGGGATGCGGGAATAAATCAATGCAAGCGCCAGACCGCCGGCGACCGGAAGCGCAAACCGGGCCAGTGGCGGCAGGGACTCATAGTTGCCGAGATTTCCGCCGGGAAGAAACAATTGCTGCCCGGATTCGATCAACCATCGAAAACCAAGCACCAACATGGCTGCAAGAGCCCCGACAGTGATAGCCATTGGGATCATCGGCCATAGCCGGACATGATGTTGCTCGCGAGCCTGCTCCATGTATGGGGACGCTAGGACGCTGATACACGCATGGAAAGAATATTAAGGGAACAAGGTAGGGCAATCGCATTAAAATTACTGCGTGCCGTCAGACCATAATATCCATACCTGAATCCAATTTGTATGTGCATCATCGGCTGTAAAAGGTCAATTCAACTTAAAGACTTCCTTAATATCCGGGCTATCATTTGTTATTCGTGCTGCCAGTTGCGGATTTCTTCGATATAGGTGGATTCTTCTTTCAGCTTTTCTAGATCGGGCACGAATACATTCATATTCGATGATTTCAGGTGATCCAGCCAGCCAGCCAGAAACTGGCGGTAAAGATTCTGCATCATGGTTTCATTCGCGGCAGCTTTGGGGCCGATATAATCTTCGCTGGAAGCAATTTCACCACGCACGGCGATATCGAGATTGCTGATGATCGATACCTTGCTGGTGTCCAGCGCCCGGAAATGTCCGGCGACATCAAGATACACCAGCCACGGCGTGCCCGGTTCAAGCTGAGCGTAGCAATCCTGCATTTGCTTTTTGTCGGGAACGGGTGCGCTCGAGGTTCTGTGCAAGACAGCATGGGCAAAGATACCGCGCATCAGGAAATCAAATTTCCCTGCCTTTTCCTGAGGGGTCAGGCCGGTTTCTTTATCCTTTTTCAGGCGTCGGCCAAGCCAGTATTCGGCTGCCTTCCTGTCTCCGATACGGGTATCGCCATCCTGCAATGGCTCGGCATAGACGCATTCCCGCCAGTTACCATTCTCCAGTAATCGCCAGGCTTTGGCACCGGATGGTGAAAGGGCATCAATGGAAAAGCATGATTTCATGAGGCAGCTCTCCCTTCGAACGGTGTGATCACGGGCAATCCTGTTTGCGGATTCAGGTGCAGGCAGATTTCGCCACGCAACAGACGCAGCAGGTCGTGACCGACCAGTTCATAGCGCCAGCCATGCAGGCAGGCCACTTGCGGCGGTTCATCTTTGCAGCGATAGCCCCAGGAGGCCAGTTCGGAGAGATCGGATTTATTGGCCAGAATGGATGATGAAATTTCACCTTCTTCCGCTTTCAGGCGCACCAGCGTATCGAGCATCTCCAGTCGCAAATCGGTGCCGGTATGATTGTGGCGGCGGGGGCTTTGTCTGGGCCATTCTTCTTCCGGCGTATCCATGCCGCGTTGCCAGACCTGAATGATCTCTTCGCCGAAACGCTTGATAAAACCGGCATTGATGCCGCGCATGCGCTGCATGGTTTCAAGTGACAGCGAGCTGCGGCGGGCGATTTCGAGCAGGGCCTCATCTGAGATCATACGGCGGCGGGGGATATCGCGCTGTTTGGCAGCGTGTTCGCGCCATGCGGCCAGTTCACGCAGGGCAGCGAGATGTTTGCCTTTGAGTTTGGTGACACCTTTGACACGCCAGAATACCGATGTTTCATCATTATCGTAAGTGGCCGGGTTGGTCAGTATGCTCTGTTCTTCCTGTAGCCAGACGCTACGACCGGTGGCTTCCAGCCGCTCCTGCAAATGCTGATATACCGGCATCAGCCAGATGACATCATCGCCGGCGTAGGTTAGTTGTTTGGACGTCAATGGCCGTGCCTTCCAGTTGGTGAACGATTCACCCTTGGGCAGTGTTTTTTTGGTGATGCGTTGTACCAGGTTGCCGAAGCCGACCTGTTGCCCGTAACCGAGCAGAGCGGCAGCAATCTGGGTATCAAACAGCGGCGTAGGCAGGCAACCTGATTCCTTGACGAAAATTTCAATGTCCTGCCTGCCGGCATGAAATACCTTCAGAATATCCGGGCTGCAAAGGATATCCCACAGCGGTGACAGATCATCCA
>CAZWWF010000162.1:0-3224 GCA_964636805.1 uncultured Zetaproteobacteria bacterium | reverse complement strand
GAAATTGCAGCAAAAGGTGTATTTGCAATGACTGCGCTTCAACAATTATTCAGCCGCAAGATGCTGATCTGTGTTTTTACCGGATTTGCATCCGGTTTGCCGCTTTATCTGTTACTCAATCTGTTACCGGCATGGCTTCGGAGTGAGCAGGTTGATTTGACCACGATTGGTTTGTTTGCCCTGATTCAGTTCCCTTATACCTGGAAATTTATGTGGTCGCCGTTTCTTGATCGTTATGTAATCCCGTTGCTGGGACGCAGGCGCGGATGGATGCTGCTGACGCAGGCCGGGCTGTTGGCCGTGATTGCCTCAATGGGAGCGTTTTCGCCACAGACAGAACTGAATATGATCGTACTGTTTGCTACGGTGCTGGCGTTATTATCCGCGACTCAGGATATTGCGCTGGATGCCTATCGGCGCGAATTGTTATCCGACCTTGAACTGGGGTTGGGGAATTCGGTGCATGTGAATGCTTATCGGGTGGCAGGCCTGGTGCCGGGATCATTATCCCTGATTCTGGCTGATCATCTGGCCTGGAGTACGGTATTCATTATCACTGCACTGTTCATGTTGCCGGGCATGGTGATGACGCTGCTCGTATCTGAGCCGCATCGGGCTGATCCTCCCAGGAGTTTAAAGGAAGCCGTCGTTGAGCCCTTTCATGAATTTATAGGCAGGGAAGGCGTGCAGGGCGCATTGATGGTATTAGCCTTTATCTTCTTTTATAAACTGGGCGATAGCATGTGCACAGCGCTGGCGACGCCGTTTTATCTGGATATGGGCTATTCAAAAACACAAATCGGCCTGATTGCCAAGAATGCCGGTTTGTGGCCGGCTGTCATCGGTGGACTACTGGGCGGTTTGTGGATGGTGAAAATAGGCATCAATCGCGCCTTGTGGCTGTTCGGGGTGGTGCAGCTGGGTTCGATTTTCGGATTTGCCTGGCTGGCTTCACTGGGGCTTCAGCAGGATGTCGGTGTTGCCGAGTTAACCAGGCTGGCTATGGTCATCGGACTGGAAGCATTCGGTGTCGGTGTCGGAACCGCTGCGTTTGTGGCTTATATTGCCCGTGCCACGCATCCGGCTTATACGGCTACCCAGTTTGCCCTGTTCACCAGTCTGGCTGCAGTTCCCCGCACTTTTATCAATGCAGGTGTTGGCTGGCTGGTAGAAGCATTCGGTTGGACAAGCTTTTTCCTGTTATGTGCTGCACTGGCAGTACCGGGTATGTTATTATTGCTTAAAGTGGCACCATGGTATGGCGAATACAGAACAACGGAAGGTGATGGGTGAGGTTGTGAATGGAAACAGTACAGGTGACAAGCAAGGACAGGTGAATATGAACGGGATGATGAAAGGTGTTCTGGTAATTTGCAGCCTGATACTGGTGGCATGTCCGTCCAAACGGATCGAGATGCCCGCGACAGGAAAGCCGTCCTATGTGAAAAACCAGTGGCAAGTATTGCCGGACTGGCAATCGGTAAAGCTGGATTCATCACTTAAGGCACTGCGGGCAGAGTGTGTATCATTACAGAAAAAAGAGGTGTGGCAGCAGGTTTGTGCTGAAGCCGGATTGCTTGATGCTACCAATAACGCAGGCCTGCGCAGTTTTTTTGAACGCCATTTTACACCCTGGCAGCTACGCAATGGTGACGGTACTGATCAGGGATTGATTACCGGTTATTATGAACCTTTGCTCTATGGCAGTCGCGAGAAAACAGGGCGTTATCGTTTTCCGGTGTATGGAGAGCCCGATGATTTGCTGGTGATTGATCTGAGCAAACTCTATCCACAACTCAAAGGCATGCGTTTACGTGGGCGTATCGAAGGCAAGCGTGTCGTACCTTATTATGATCGTGCCGATATTGATGGTAAACATGCACCTGAAGGTAAGGAGATACTCTGGGTGGATGACGAAATCAGTCTGTTTTTCCTTCAGGTGCAGGGATCGGGACGGGTTCAGTTGCGGGATGGCTCTATCGTTAAGCTGGGTTACGCCAATCAGAATGGCTATCCCTATGCATCAATCGGTAAAAAGCTGGTGGAGATGGGGGAGTTGACGATTGATCAGGCTTCTCTACAGAGTATACGTCAGTGGGGAATTGATCATCCGGAACGCCTGAAAGAATTATTATACACCAATCCCAGTTATGTATTTTTTCGGGAAATGCCGGATTCACAGACCTCGGCTGTAGGTGCAATGGGTATTCCGCTGACACCCGGTTACAGCATGGCCGTAGACAGGCGCACTATACCACTCGGAATGCCTGTTTTTCTGGCGACGACCTGGCCGAACACGGATAAGCCGCTTAATCGCCTGATGCTGGCGCAAGATACCGGGGGAGCAATCAAAGGCACGATCCGTGGTGATTTCTTTTGGGGCTTTGGTGATGAGGCAGGCAGACAGGCAGGCAGAATGAAACAAAAAGGCCGCATGTGGGTGCTGTTTCCCAATGGCATAAATCCTTCGATAACGATGGGTTCCCATTGATGGGTAGTTCAGTTATCAAGTGTAATGATGTATTTCTCCGGTCTTGTTAAAATATGATTTTTTGTTGGGTAATATGATGTTTTGTGCTAGAACCGACGTATGAAATCATTTTCCCAATGGCGACCACATCCATGGCACGGGCTTGATGTTGGAGCCGAACCGCCCCGGCGGGTACATGCCTATATCGAAATCAGCCCTTTTGATACGGTGAAATTTGAAGTGGACAAAAAATCCGGCTATTTGCGCGTCGACCGTTCAGTGCGCTCATCCTCGCAGCATCCGGCATTATATGGGTTTATCCCGCGTACATTGTGTGCCAGACGTGTCGGCGCTCTCATGGATGATGCCAAACGGGGTGATGGTGACCCGCTGGATATATGTGTGATTTCCGAGCGCCCGATCTCCCGCATTGAAATTCTTGCCAATTCCCGCGTCGTGGGTGGTTTACCGATGAATGACCATGATGAAGCGGACGACAAGATTATTGCCGTGATTGAGGATGATCCGCTTTGGTCGAATATCGACGATATTTCAGAGCTTCCACCAGCTCTTATTGATCGTTTGCTTCACTATTTTCTTAGCTACAAACTGGCCCCGGGGCACCCTCAGAAGGTATCTATCGGCGAGCCTTACGGTTTTGAGCATGCGACGAAAGTCATTGAAGCTGCCATGGCCGACTATATTGAAGAGTTCGGAGCGAATCCGGAAAGACGCAAGATCGCCTGATTTTTTT
>CAZWWF010000161.1:0-3228 GCA_964636805.1 uncultured Zetaproteobacteria bacterium | reverse complement strand
GCAAAGCCACCAGACGCAATGTTTCGACCAGATGGTAGAGCACGGTATCCAGACGTGCATCATTCCCCTGCTTGGCCAGTGCCCATGGCGCATTATCCTCAACATAACGATTGCCATGCCGCACCATCGCATTGATGCGATCCAGCGCCAGATGGAATGCCTGCCTGTCCATGCAATCGGCTACTTCGCGCTGCATAGCCTCCACGTCGGCAATCAGAGCGCGATCGCATTCCTGTTCTTCGGCAACCGTACCCAGCACTCCGCCACGGTATTTATTCAACATGGCCAGAGAACGGTTCAGTAAATTACCGACATCATTGGCCAGTTCTGAATTGTAACGCTGTTTCAGCGCAGTGAATGAAAAATCGCCATCCTGTCCGAAAGGCACTTCACGCAATAGAAAATACCGCAATATATCGGCATCATACTGTTCAAGTAATTCCGCAGGTCGAAGCGCATTCCCTTTAGATTTACTCATCTTTTCACCTTCGACTGTCCACCAGCCATGGGCATAGATGCGTTTGGGCAACGGCAAATCCGCTGCCATCAGCATAGCCGGCCAATAGACAGCATGAAAGCGCAGAATATCCTTGCCGATCAGATGCACATCGGCAGGCCAGCATTTGGGCTCCTCCTGCTCCGGAAACCCCAGTGCGGACAGATAATTGGTCAGCGCGTCGATCCAGACATAGATGACATGTTTTTCATCACCTGGCACAGGCACGCCCCAGGAAAATGTAGTCCGCGAAATAGATAGATCACGCAAACCGGACTCAACAAAACTCAACACCTCATTGCGACGGGAAGCCGGTGCAATAAAGTCCGGGTTGGCCCTGATATGCTCGACAAGGCGATCCTGAAAAGCGCTCAGGCGAAAGAAATAGGATTCTTCCTGAATCTTCTCAACAGCGCGCTTGCAGTCCGGACAGTGCATTGACTCCGAACCGCCGGACTCCAGACAACCGGCATCTTTAAGCTGCGTTTCAGTCCAGTACGCTTCGCACGGCACACAGTACCAGTCTTCGTAAAAATCCTTGTAAATCGTGCCTGCATTTTCCAGCCGCCGCCACATCGCCTGTACGCCGGCTTTATGCCGCTCCGAACTGGTTCGAATAAAATCATCGTTGCTGATTTCCAGCTCAGGCCACAGACTCTGATAACGTTCTACCACCTGATCGGCCAACTCAATCGGCTGAATACCACGTGCCTCGGCCGCCTGCTGCACCTTCTGTCCGTGTTCATCCACACCGGTCAGGAAAAACACATCGCGTCCACTCAAACGTTGATGCCGTGCCAGTACATCGGCAGCAATCGTCGTATACATATGCCCCAGATGCGGCTCATCATTTACATAATAGATCGGTGTAGTAACGTAATAGCTTTCCATCAGTGCTGTATTCTCCGATTAACAACGATAAATATTTCATCACAGAGACGCATAATAAGTCCGGGCAAGAATGCCATCTTCCCGCAGATATTCTGGCCTGTGTGATGAATCATGGCTGGTAGCGGCAACTATAGCCACCATCATCCATAGCTGGAACTGCTTTGTCCGTTACCGGGAAGTTCTGGAGAGATGCTATGGAATAGCCAGGGCATACTCACCTTCAATGATGGTGACTTTTCTTTCAAATAGCCTTGAGCGAAGCACGGAGCTGGAGAACATAGGCCAGCAAGGCCGGCCCCGCCCTTAAACTGTGACGCACCACATCGCCCGGCCAGCGAATACAGTCAAACAGCGCCTGCTGCAGGACTTCCCTATTCTCGAATGTGTCCGTATTGCAATTATGTAATACCGGATAAACAACCTGAGCCAGCATGCGTGCAATCAACAGATGCGGCACCGTTTTGACATGCAGGCGAATCCAGCCTTCGATTTTACCAATATCCGCACGGACCGGATCGGCAATCAATTCCCGCCATTCCAGCAAGGCACTGGCGATGGCTGCATCCTGCAAACAACTAACCGCCCCCGGGCAACCATCGGCCAGGTTCACAGCCAGATCAAGATAGCGCTCCTGTACCGGATTCTCCTGTTGTTCCAGCACGGCCCACACATCCGCATCCGATAACGGCGAACATTGCTGCAACATGCAACGCGAACGCACCGTTGCCGGCAAACGTTCCAGATCAGAACAGACCATCAATAGCACACTGCCGGCAGATGGCTCCTCCAGGCCTTTCAGCAATGCATTGGCCGCCTGATGATTCATGCGCTCTGCATCATCGAGAATCACCACTCGTCTGCCGCTTTCAGCACCGCTCAGGGATAGAAATGACAGAACACCACGCACCTGTTCAATGTTCAGGTCGCGTTTACCCTCTAACAATCCAAGCCGGTATACATCCGGATGCGACCCGGCCGTCAGCATCTTGCAGCCATGACATTCTCCGCAAGCCGTTTGTGTTTCACACATCACAAAACCGGCCAGTTTTTCAGCCAGTGTATGCTTGCCAATTCCTTTCATGCCGTACAATAACCATGCATGGTGTAACGTTTCTGCCACCAGTGCATCAGTAAAGCGCTGAAGGGTAGCTTCGTGCCCGTATAACTGATTCATGCAGACAACCCGAAACGTTGTTTCAGCACATATTTCACCTGCTTTTCTACATCATCCATACCCTGTGCCGCATCCATACGAGCAATGCGACCTGAATTATCTTCAAACTGCTGTTTGAAAGCAGCTGATACACGTTCATGAAACGATACCGCCTCATCATCCAGCCTGGTTGGTTTCTCGCCTGCTTCGGCCCGTTTCTTCATACGCCGCATCGCCTCATCCACCGGCACATCAAACCACAACGTCAGCGCCGGACACACACCGCATTCTGCAAAAACCAGCATTTCTTTCAGGTGAGCTGCGCTGTCTCCCAGTTTCCGTGCCGCCAGCTGATAAGCCAGCGTCGAATCGGAATATCGATCACATAAGATCCATGCACCCGATGCCAATGCCGGCTGAATCACCTCCCGCACATGCTGGGCCCGATCCGCCAGGAATAATAACAATTCGGTTTCAGGAACAGGTACAAAGTCTCCGGCCAACAGCAACGATCGAATCTCTTTACCCAGCGGCGTATCACCCGGTTCGAACGTCGTGATTACGTCATGGCCCAGGTTCCGCAGCCAATTGCTCACACGCTTCAACTGCGTGCTCTTGCCGCATCCGTCCACACCTTCAAATGTAATCAGTTTATTCAATATACCATTCCCCGGTTACTTCAACATTC
>CAZWWF010000160.1:0-3256 GCA_964636805.1 uncultured Zetaproteobacteria bacterium | reverse complement strand
TTGCCAAACCATCCGATCTGATTCCTGAACTGCAGGGTCGATTCCCGATTCGGGTGAATCTGCATGCGCTGGGTGAAACGGAATTCCGTCGCATTCTGGTCGAACCGGAATCTTCACTGACACGCCAGTATGCTGCCCTGCTGAATACTGAAAATGTCACCATTGAATTTGATGAAGATGGCATCTCCGAGCTGGCCCGTATTGCTGTGCTCGTGAATGAGAAAACTGAAAATATCGGTGCCCGTCGCCTGCATACCTTGCTGGAGCACGTGCTGGAAGATATCAGCTTTGAGGCTTCTGACCGCAGCGGAGAAACCGTATGCGTCGATGCTGCATATGTTCGCGAACAGCTGGGGGAAATCTGCGAAGATGAAGACTTGTCCCGCTATATTCTATAAAACCGTTTTCACCGCTGAGCCCTTTGCGATGAAAACAGTGTTATCTATAACAACTTGGCCACAGGCGCGAAGGATTTACGGTGAATAGGACAAGGGCCAAGTTCATGTAACGCGTCCATGTGTATTTTGGTGCCATACCCTTTGTGTCTGGAAAACTGGTAGCCGGGGAACTGTGTATCGAACATCGCCATCATGCGATCACGCACAACCTTGGCGACAATTGATGCCGCGGCAATTTCCTGCACCGAATCATCCCCGCCGATAATGGCTTCGGCAGGTACGGCCAGGTCAGGAATACGATTTCCATCGACCTGCACTCTGGCCGGCATGATTGCCAAGCCTTCGACTGACCGGCGCATGGATAACATCGTGGCATGCAGGATATTTAGCCGATCAATCTCATCGATCGTCGCCATGGACACCGAATAGGCTACGGCATGTCTGCGGATATGGTGATAAAGCTTCAACCGTTTCTTTTCGGCCACTTTCTTGGAATCACGATATTTTCCCAGATACGGGTCATCCGGCGACAAAATCACCGCCGCCGTCACGACCGGCCCCGCCAGCGGCCCACGTCCCACTTCATCAACTCCTGCCAACATCATTGTGCAAGCTGCCTTGAAATAGCAGGGGGTCAATCAGACAATGTAAACTTGCCCTAGGAGTCTGTCGGACTTATGAGAAACCTACTGCGCGGCAGGGATAATGGCCCAAAATACTCTGATATATCGTTGCACAGTTACCACTATGCGCCTAAAAATCATGTTATTTTTGACTCGTTCCCCCATCTTCTCGCTACGATCACCATAAGTCCGACAGATGTCTAGACTGTTTTGGCTCTCACTGGCTTTAAGCCCGCGAACCGTTTTTCCAGGCCCATATCCTTCATCATGGATTTTCCTATGCGATACCCTAACTCCCGATAGGCTTCAAACTGTTTTTCATCAAAGAACTGGTCTGCCGTAGTTTCATCTGGAAACTCGGGATGAGCACTTTTGTAGCCATAGATGTCCTTTGGAAGCTTTCCAATCAAAGTGGTTTTGATATAAATTAATTTTCCAAAAGTACCATTATCATATGAAATGGTACCGATCACATACCCATTTTCAGCCAGATCCACTCCATATGGATTTTTTCTGTTTCCAAACTCATCCGCATCAGGTTTCGGACACATCGCTAAAAAAGAGGGCATCTTTATATCCACACCAAAATCCACCCTGACTTTCTCTACAAAGTTTGCAAAATCCCCAAATGTATAACCGGGATCAGCGCCGCCATCGCAGACAATAATCGTTTTTACTCTACGGCGAATCAATTCATACAGGGCCAGATTTTCATAATGCCCGCCATCTGCAATATGCACATACCGTCCACTCTCATTCAAACCAAAGCCGATCATCTCCCGTAACCCATGCACAAACCAATTGGGTGAATTGGTAAATACAGCCTTGTGTTCAGGTGCAGG
The DNA here is from genome assembly GCA_964636805.1 of uncultured Zetaproteobacteria bacterium. GTDB lineage: Bacteria > Pseudomonadota > Zetaproteobacteria > Mariprofundales > Mariprofundaceae > Mariprofundus. The sequence continues at coordinate 1,393 of CAZWWF010000160.1, read as the reverse complement.
ATTAGGAGCCCAATACCCAAGACGGACATTAAATAATGCCATTAACAAAGATACACTTCGATTCCGCGTTAACCCCTCGCCACCCGGGGCGCCATGTGGATCTGCCGCCGCTCCGGATATTGCCATTGCTGTTGCCAGATTCATTTTTCCGCCCATATATTCCCTGGTAGCACGCCAACCGGTCACTTCGCTGCCACAGTATAATGGGGAAAGAAGAAAGTTCGCTCCCCCGCGACCACTAAGTTTCTGATTTCTTGAATCTTCAGTCACCATATTGGTATTAATCAGATGATATGGCCCGGAAACACCATCACGAAAATTACACATCTTATGCAGCCTGGCCCCATTGGCCTCGGAGTCACTGGAAAAAGATACTCCTTTTCGATCTTTATTGGGCATAAACAATTCCATCAAACGATCACGATAATAACGATGGATAGAGATATAATTGATGTTCACTGTCAGGGATAATATCACAACCCCTGCTATTGCATACCACTTCCATGACCAAATTTCTGCGAAATATTGATCTACAGCCCAATATGCCAGCAACAGGATTCCATAAACCAACAAAAACAATGCCAATGGGCCAATAATGCCAAGAGGCAATTTACTGTCTTTATTTTTCACTTTCATGATTGAGACGATCGCCGAAACAAGTCCTGCCAATGTTATACCTGATGCAGCCTCAGGAGCCACCATGACTGTAGTCAGAAAATAATAGGAAATGGGCAAACTTCCTACGATCAGAACGCACGCGATCACCTTCAATAATCGTCCAGTGAATATTTCAAAATATCGCCTGATTTTATATGCAAATACTTTGGAAAAATGGAGCCGTGAAGCCACGCCATACAGCAAACTCAAACCGACAAAGAGCCCGGAGAAAGCAGCAGCTAAATAAAGTAATTGATTTGCAAGAAAAACATTGAGACCGCCGGAGTACGTAACCAGGAAGTTGTAATGTACCAATGCCGCAATGATAAGAACAAGTGGAATCACAAAGGTCAACAGACTCAATATCGTACCACGAAGAATAACAGCCAGCAGCGATGCCCCGGTAATACCTCCTCCTGGTGTAAGATAATTGCTACCCTGTCGTAAATGGCGAATCAGGGAGCGAGACTCTTTCGCCCCGGCATCAGCGGCATGGCTACCTAGAGATTTTTTGAATGGGAAGTTTTCTTCTGTATTAAACAATCCCCCGGAAAAGCCTTTAACCTGAGAAAAGAGCCAAGTTAAAGATGAACCAATATATCCGCCTCCAGACACAGTGGATAAATAATGTATTTTACTCAACCAACCATACTCTGCCAATGCCTGTGTGACGCCCAGACTAAATGGCGCTTCACGGAATCGTGTGGGTAGGCAGTCATAAAGTACTCCCCTTGGG
>CAZWWF010000159.1:0-3259 GCA_964636805.1 uncultured Zetaproteobacteria bacterium | reverse complement strand
GCAGCCAGGATAAAAATAAAACGGATGCATTGAACCGGCTGCATGAACTGATCAGCGCAGCAATCGCTATCCCAAAAAAACGAAGACCGACACGTAAATCCAGAGGTTCCATCAAACGGCGACTGGAAAGTAAATCCAAACGCAGCCGAATCAAATCACTCAGAAAAAAAGTGAGTGAATAATTCTGGCTGTAACTGTGCCTATCCTGCAGTAGCCAGCTTCCTGGACAAAAACCACTTAAAATAAACAGGGCTACCGAATGGCAGCCCTGTTTATTGAACCCAGCCAGGGAATCAGAACAGCTTGCCCATTTCCGGTAATTCTCCAACCAGTGGCGACACATAATCAATCCAGGCCTGAGTGACATCATTGCCCGCCTCGCTGATATATTCATCTTTCAACGCGGTGGCTTCCCGCGCCACCGTGGAGAGCGGTGTGATAAAACATTCGCTGGCGTACGGCTGACTGGAAAGGCGGCGAATGGCAACAGAACCCGGTTCACCGTTTGCCACAGCATGATTCACACCATAGTCCCCCACCATGCGTGCTTCCTGCGCATCAACTGAAGAAATAATCGTCGGAAAGCTGCGTTGCAGATAGCCGAAGGTGTCAGCACGCACACGCACGAATTCGCCGGCATAGGCTTCCTTCACCTTGCCGGAAAGGAAATCACCCAATGCCCCGGAACCTGACAATTGCAAATTACCGTGCGAATCGCGTTCGCCCGTGGTCATCACCGGCTCGCCATCTGCATTGGTGATGCCTTCAGACACAGCCACCAGACAACGTCCATATTTTGCAACCGTGGCTTTCACATCGGCCTGAAACTGCGCTACATCAAAGGTACGCTCCGGCACATAAATCAGATGTGGGCCATCGCCCTCGCTCTGCCGGGCCAGTGCGGATGCTGCAGTTAAAAATCCGGCATCGCGCCCCATAACAATGTTAATCTTGATGCCGGCCAGCGCTGCGTTGTCGCGATCATCACCCATAAAAGCCAGTGCTACAAAACGTGCAGCTGAAGCATATCCCGGACAATGATCCGTGACTTTCAGATCGTTGTCGATGGTTTTGGGAATATGGATGGTACAGAAATCGTAATCGGCCTCCTTAGCCATCTCGGCAATAATGTGCGCAGTCTCGGCCGAATCATTGCCTCCAACATAAAAGAAATAGCGCACATCGTTCTTTTTGAACACCTCAAACACGCGCTCACACTCTGCCTTACCCGGCTTCAACCGCACCGAGCCCAAACCCGCTGCCGGTGTAGCCGCCAGAATCTCCAGTTCCTTTTCACTCTGCGTGGTCAGATCAATAAAATCTTCATTCATGATGCCGGCAATGCCGTGTTTCGCACCCAGAATACCGGTAATATCCGCATGCTTGCGTGCAGCCAACACCGCACCCACCAAAGACTGGTTAATCACTGCGGTCGGCCCGCCCGACTGACCGATCACCATTTTGCCCTGTAATGCCATGTTAAGCCTCCTGAAAAAAGTTGACGCATGATAACGGCAAAGCATCTCCACCGCACAATAATATTTCACCCCAAAGCCTCTGGCATATACTTCAATCGCATCATCATGAATAATTACGCCTATGACTGATTCACAAGTAACGCTGAGCGCAATCACTTCGATTCTAAAACAGACCGGCAAGGATATTGTCCTGCCAGCCTTTCACGCATTCATTCACACAACAACCAAAACCGATGGTTCTGTGGTGACAGACACTGATCTGGCCAGCCAGCATTATATCCAGCAGGAACTGAAGAAACTGGATGAGAGCATCGCGTTCCTGGGCGAAGAAATGACAGAAGCCGAACAACTTGCATGTTTGCAGCAAAGCGATGCCCGTTACTGGTGCCTGGATCCACTGGATGGCACCACCAATTTCGCAGCCCATTTTCCCGGCTTTGCCATTTCGCTGGCTCTGATTGACAATGGAATGGCGCAACTGGCGTGCATTCATGATCCGGTACGTGATGAAACATTCACGGCAATGCGTAATGGTGGTGCGCAATTAAATAATACAGCTATATCAGCGTCAGAACATGTTGACCTGGCCCATGGCGTCGGCTTTATCGACTTTAAACGGCTTGAACCATCGCTGGCGACCTCTCTGGCTACCCGCCCGTGCTATCGCAGTCAGCGCAATATCGGCTCCTGTGCACTGGAATGGGCATGGCTGGCATCCGGACGCGGCCAGTTCATCATTCACGGCGGCGAAAAAATCTGGGACTTTGCTGCCGGCAGCCTCATTGCCGCTGAAGCCGGTTGCATGGTCAGCGATTTTGATGCCAATCCCCTGTTCCCCGGCACTGCCCTTTCCTCACCTGTTCTGGCGGCCTGCGACAATGCCATTCATACATCACTAAAACTTCAACTGAAAAACTGAACTGTTACAACGATCTTTTCACATTGGCGCAACAAATCTGGTCTACGCCATCCATCACAGCCCATCCCGTACTGCACCTGTATAAAAAACCATACATGTGTGATTCATCACATTAACCATTAAGCTGTACGACATCATTCCCCGTTCAATTCGGTATTGAAATATGCCGAACAGGAGGAGTTAACGATGGTGTTACGTACAATTCTTGCAGTTTTTCTATCAATTTCAGTCATAGCATTGAGCAGCCCGGTTCAGGCCGAATCGCTGGATGAAGCCAAAGCCACAATCGCTGAGGCAACAGCATTACGTGCGCCTGAATTTTCGCCAAAACATTTTGGCGAGGCAACAGATGCACTGGGCAAGGCTGAAAAATTACTGGATTCCGGCTCTGACAGGGACAAAGCAGGGGCTTTGTTAAATGAGGCCGCGATCCAGGCACGAAAAGCATCAGAGCTTTCGCAACGATTCACCAGAACATTTTCAAACCTGGTCGAATCCCGTGACCGGCTGAAGCTGGCCGGTGACGATTATATTCGTGACGATCTGGAAAAACGTTCCGTGAAAGAGTTTGCCCTTGTTGTTTCAGCAGCAGAAAGCGGCAAGCTCGACAAGGCCAGAAAAGATGTAAAAAATGCACTGCGAACCTTCCGTGCCGCACTAAGTGTTGCAGCCCGTGAACAATTTGTGCGTCCAATCTCAAAAACTATTGCTCTGGCCCGTAAACTCAAAGCTCGCAAGCACGCCCCGAATGCACTCAACAGTGCCTTAAAAACGCAGCTGAAGGTAGAACGTCTGATCAAATTAAATCCGGATGCGCAAAGTAAGGCCTATTCGCTTTCACGCCAGGGCCAGCAGTCGGGCA
>CAZWWF010000158.1:0-3263 GCA_964636805.1 uncultured Zetaproteobacteria bacterium | reverse complement strand
CTTCAAAAAAAGGATATGTTGTACGAAAGGGCAATTATGTGGGGAAAAATAACGGGAAAATTGAAAAAATAGACGATAACACCGTATTCATTACCGAGCAAATACTCAACCCTGCCGGTGATATCGTGAATCATCAGGTCACGTTGACCATGAAAGAAGTCAACGAATAGATCTTGGTGGCATCCATGACAGCCGCCGAGATACGGCGTTTCTTTGAACATCTGCGGGCTGCCGACCCGGAGCCTGTCACCGAACTGAATTACAGCAATGAATTCGAACTGTTGGCCGCTGTCATGCTGTCAGCCCAATCTACCGACACTGGTGTCAATAAAGCCACTGCCAAACTCTTCCCTATCGCTAACACACCTGAGGCAATTCTTGAGTTGGGCGAGGAAAAGTTGAAAACATACATCTCCTCGCTCGGACTTTATAACAGCAAGGCAAAACACCTTATCGGCACTTGTAAAATACTGGTAAGCAAACATGGTGGTTCCGTACCCCGTACTCGAAAAGACCTGGAGGCACTGCCGGGCGTGGGTAGAAAAACAGCCAATGTTGTGCTTAATGTCCTGTTCGGGGAACCGACCATGGCTGTGGACACACATATCTTCCGGCTCGGCAATCGCACAGGTCTGGCACCGGGTAAAACACCTCTGGATGTAGAAAAAGGATTATTAAAAGTCATCCCGCAGGAATTCATGCAACATGCCCATCACTGGCTGATTCTGCATGGCCGTTATATCTGCACAGCACGCAAACCCAAATGCCACCAGTGCCCTGTCGCAACTGAATGCCACTGGCCGGAAAAAACCAGCGCCATAGGATAGTTTTTTTTACTACAGTGAACATCACTCGCGAATAACCGTGCAGGAAAGCACTGTACCAAGGGGGCACAGGAAGCGGCCGCATAAAACGTTTCCATATCGGGTACTTTCTCTGTTCGTAACAACACATTGGTGCGTGAATGAAAATCATAGAAGCGGTAGTCTGGGCCGCATGCGAATTATTGATTCATGGCAGGAAGCTGCAGAGATATCAGAACTCAAGGGTGGTGCCATCACTGTTGGTAATTTTGATGGTGTACATATGGGGCATGAGCAGGTTCTGGCTGAAACCCACGGCCATGCTCAGGCCTTGGGTGGCCCAATGATCGTGGTCACTTTCGAACCGCACCCGCGGGCTGTACTTTTCCCCGAGGAAGCTCCGCGCCGTCTCTGTCATGTTCAGGAAAAAATGCAGTATCTGAAAGCAGCCGGAGTAGATGCTGCTTTGCTGCTGGAATTCAATCTGGAACTGGCCAGCTGGCCAGCTGAAAAGTTTTCATGTTTGTTGCATGACACCTTCGGCTTCAAACATATCCATGTCGGTTACGATTTTGCCTTCGGCCATGATCGTGAAGGCCATGTTGAAGATCTGCGTACGCTTGGCGATGCCAGAGGCTTCACCGTTACTGAAGCTGCTGCCTTTGAAATGATGGGTGCCGTGGTTTCTTCATCCCGTATCCGTTCGGCAGTTGAAGCGGCTGATTTCAGATTGGCAGCCATGTTGCTGGGGAGGGATTATTCTATTGCCGGCAAGGTATTGCATGGTGAAAAACGCGGTCGTCAGATGAACTTTCCGACTGCCAATATCGATGTGGCCGATCTGGCTCATCCGCCTGTTGGCATTTACGCCGTACGTGCCAGATCCGAAACCGGAGCATGGAATGGTGCTGCATATCTGGGCTACCGCCCCACTTTCAATGGCCGTACCCTGCTACTGGAAACGCATCTGCTTGACGATACCCCGAATGTCTATGATCAGTGCCTGAATGTCTCTTTTGTGAAACGGATTCGGGAAGACCGCAAATTCACCGGCCATGCTGATCTGTCCGAACAGATTGCCCGAGACTGTAAAGCAGCAAGGGAAATTCTATCCTGATGGCAGCTCAGTCTTGATGCGATAAATACTATCGCTATTTACCCGTGGCATCACCATCTGTAAGAACCTTGCATGGCGAGAATTCAACCGGAGATTGCGATTCGGTATTCACGTAAAGCTTAAAAATATCGGGGCGTGAATAATGACCGGCAACATCCAGTGCGCGTTTGGCAGTGCGGGTGAGCTTGAGATCAATGTCATGAAACAATATCCCTTTCTCCTTGCGCAGCGGGCCCGCAACAACCTTTCCGCCCGGATCAATCACGACTGAATCACCCGGATTAATCCATTCATCCGGATCCGGGTATAAAATGGATTTCTGTGGAAATGTTTCGGGAATATCGCTGCCTTTTAATATATTACCACTGCCCACCACCCAGCACCGGCCTTCGCGGGCAATATGGCACAACGTTTCCAGCCAGTCGTCACCACTGTCATATGTCGGAGCGATATAGATTTCTACGCCCTGCGAATACAGTGCATAGCGAGCCAGAGGCATATAATTTTCCCAGCAAATCAGGGTGCCGATTCGACCAGCCGGAGTCACTACAGCCTTTAAACCGGATGCATCGCCAAACCCCCACACCATTCGTTCCGGATTAGTTGGCATCAACTTTCGATGTCGATTAATGATGTTTCCATTCGGACCGATCACAACGACAGTGTTGTACAGGGTTGCCCGGCTAAACTCATGATCGATTTCATGCAAGCCACAAACAATTGTCGTATGATATTGCTTTGCCGCTTCACAAAGAGGTAATAAATCCGTACCTGCAAGATTGACAGCATTATCCAGAAGAAGTGCATGAATCTCTTCCGACAGTGCCCAGTCGCCACCCGGCCTCAATCGCCATATCCAGGCCGGATAACCGGGAATAAAGGTTTCCGTGAATACCACCAGTTCAGCACCTTCGCCTGCAGCTTCCCGAACCGATAATACGGCCTTGGCAATGGTTTTTTCTTTATCGAGGAATACCGGTGCTTTTTGAATAATAGCCAATGTGGTCATACCTTCTCCTTTAGCATTCACAGAATATGAACCACTATTTACGGTGCTTCCTTGCCTCCGGATAAGTGCATGGTATCTGCATATCCGAATACAAACGCTTCCAATACACCAATCGCTTCAACAACATCGTACCGCAATAGTAACCTCCGAAATACGTTTTTTTCACTACCTGTTTACTCATCTCCGCAAAGTGTAGCCCGGACTGTTTCTTCCCACTGTTTCGGGATACAGATTCGAAATTCCGGAGACACAGACTCGGTTACATCGACGAGGGTCTCAATCACTTACAAGTTGCGTTATTCCATCAGCTCCACCCAACCTTTCATAAAGTGTT
>CAZWWF010000157.1:0-3276 GCA_964636805.1 uncultured Zetaproteobacteria bacterium | reverse complement strand
TTGCGGGGCTGATCAACATCTGTACCCTTGAGTACAGCGACATAATATGCCAATAACTGTAGAGGAACACTGTAGACAATCGGTGCCGTCCCCGGGTAAATATCGGAAAGCGTCAGATTTTGATAATGATCCAGTTCGACCTTGACCTTATGATCACTGAACAGAAACAATTCTCCACCACGCGCACGCACTTCCTGCAGATTGGACAGCACTTTCTCCAGAAGTGGATCATCGGGCAACGCACAAACCACCGGCATGCTTTCATCCACCAGCGCCAGTGGCCCATGCTTTAATTCGCCTGCGGGATATGCCTCGGCATGGATATAGGAGATTTCCTTAAGTTTCAGAGCCCCTTCCATGGCTACAGGATAGAATGGGCCACGACCAAGGAATAATGCATTGTGTTTGTCTGAAAAGTGTTTTGCCATAGCCCGAATAGCATCCGACATTTCCAACACGACTTCGACCTGACGGGGCAATGCATGCAGCTCATTGACCATCACTGTTTCCTGCTCAGCAGTCAGACCATGACGACCAGCCAATGCAATCGCCAGCAGGCGTAAAGCAACCAGTTGCGTTGTAAATGCCTTGGTGGAAGCGACACCAATCTCGGTTCCGGCCCGCGTCATGAAACACACATCAGATTCCCGCACCAGGGAACTTTCGGGCACATTGCAAACAGTAAGACTGCCAACATATCCACTTGAGCGGCTGCCACGCAGCGCAGCCAGTGTGTCGGCGGTTTCTCCAGACTGTGAAATCGTAATCAACAGAGAGCCTTCCGGCACCACCACATTGCGATAGCGATATTCGCTCGCCACCTCAACACTGCATGGTATGCCCATCTCTTCGAGCCAATAGCGTGCGACAAGGCCCGCGTGATAACTGGTACCGCAGGCGACGATCTGAACATGACGCGCCTTGTCCAGCAAGGCCGATGTTTCATGGCCAAAACTGGATTCAAGCAAACGCCCGTTATGAATTCTGCCTTCCAGCGTCTCGGATATCACACCGGGCTGCTCAAATATCTCCTTGAGCATATAGTGGGCATAGGGTTCTTTTTCAATACTGCCGCCGGTGAGTCGTGACAACTTGACTGCCCGCTCGACCCGATCACCTTCGGCATTGTAAATGGTGATACTATTGCGACGAACTTCCGCGACATCCCCTTCTTCAAGAAAAATAAACTTTTTCGTTACAGACAATAGCGCAGTCACATCCGAAGCAATAAAATTCTCGCCATCGCCAAGCCCGATAACCAGCGGGCTGCCTGACCGGGTCACAACGATGCGATCAGCATCGCCCGGACTTGCAGCCGCCAAGGCATAGGCACCATCCAGCTCGGCAGCGGTCGCAATCACAGCAGCAAGCAAATCCGCACCGGATTCCAGTTTATCAGCCATCAAATGTGCAATCACTTCTGTGTCAGTTTCGGAAGTAAACTCATAGCCCATGGCGACAAGCCTTTCGCGCAACTGCACATGATTCTCAACTATACCATTGTGTACAACAGCCACCCTGACACCACTCACATGGGGATGCGCATTGCGTTCGGCCGGTATGCCATGCGTGGCCCAACGCGTATGCGCAATACCGAGATTTCCGACGACATCTGATTGTTCAACCAGCTTTTTGAGCACCTTCACCTTGCCCAGAGTTCGGAAACGTTTTAAACCGTCCGCGACATCCCGGACCGCGAGTCCGGCAGAATCATAACCACGATATTCAAGCCGCTGGAGTCCCTCCAGCAAAAACGGCAAGACATTTCGATCTGCAATGGCACCTACGATGCCGCACATCAGCGATTATCCTTTACAGGCCTCTTCCAGTTCGGCATGTGCTTTTGCTCACTTCGTTCAGACAAGGTTAACCCGCCGGCATTCACATCGCGGGTAATGGTACTGCCAGCGCCAATGGTCGCATCATTGCCAACACGAACAGGCGCCACAAGCTGGGTATCTGAACCGACAAACACGTCATCACCAATCTCGGTGAGGAATTTATTGGCACCGTCGTAATTACAGGTGATGGTTCCAGCGCCGATGTTGCAATTCCTGCCGATGGTGGCATCACCGATATAAGCAAGGTGATTTACTTTGCTTCCCTCTCCAACCACCGCCTTTTTCACTTCGACAAAATTACCGATATGTACACCCTCATCCAGTCGAGCCTCGGGTCTCAGTCTGGCATAAGGACCAACAAGCGCATCAGAACCAACGGCAGCACTGTGAATATGACTGAATGCATATACATTCACGCGATCATCCAGCCATGCATCAACCAATACAGCATTCGGTCCAATGCGACACTCATCACCAATCTGGGTAGCCCCGATCAGATAGCAACCCGCCTGAATAACCGTATCAATGCCGATTTTTACACCCGCCTCAATGCGAACAGTATCGGGCTTTTCAACCGTCACTCCCCGGCGCTGCCAATCTTCAATGATACGTTTTTGCATCAGGTCCTCGACATGTGCCAGATGAACACGGTCATTTACACCAAGCATCTCATCAGCATCATGCATAAGCACGGCTTCTACAGATTGACCGGCCTGAAGTGCCAGTGGAACAATATCCGGCAAATAATATTCGCCCTGTGCATTGCGGTTACCGATGGCATGCAGCAGATCGAACAACACATCGTAACGTACACAATAGATGCCACTGCTTACTTCGGATATCTGACGCTGTTCTGCATTTGCATCTTTCTCTTCGACAATGCTTGTGACGTGACCATGCTGATCGCGCATCACACGGCCATAACCAAACGGATTTTCTGGCTGTGCAGTCAACACGGTTACATCAGCATCAGACTCGCGATGCTCATCCACCAGCTTGGCCAGAGTCTCAATCTGAAGTAACGGCGTATCACCGCAAACAATCAATACATCACGTACATCGCGAATCACCTGTTCACACTGTTTGACAGCATGTCCTGTTCCCAGTTGTTTATCCTGAATAACCCATTCCAGATTAACCGGTTGCCCGACATGTTGCCGAACCAGTTCGGATGCATGGCCGGTCACCACAGCGATTCCTTTCGGCCTGAGCGATTCCACCGTGTGCAGGATATAATCAATCATCGCCCTGCCCAATACGTTGTGCAGTACCTTGGGAAGGTTCGAACGCATACGTTTCCCCCGACCTGCCGCCAGCACGCACACTTGCAAATCAGGATAATGAAATTTGCCCATAGTCGTATCCTCACTGTATTGAATATAAAAAATAATGAAGCTGATTATAGCAGATAAAACTATGAATGCAGTTTGTTGAT
>CAZWWF010000156.1:2083-3323 GCA_964636805.1 uncultured Zetaproteobacteria bacterium | reverse complement strand
ATCACTTACAAGTTGCGTTATTCCATCAGCTCCACCCAACCTTTCATAAAGTGTTTTCATCATAGATATCCCCTGTGAATGTAATATCTGAAAAATTCTGAAAATAGAATTCAACTTTTTCATTGTAGCATAAACATTACCTGAGTAAAATAGTTGGTTTATTTAACAGGATACTTCGATGGTGGCACAAATCGCCGCTGAAATTTCTCTTATATTAAATCAACCCGATGCAAGATGTCATACAGTTATATTTCACCTGAGACAAAAGCAATTGATTTGCATATTATCCGCGGCCTTTGAATGAACGAGTGGAGCATATAGTGGGCAACGACAAACAAACACAAGACACCTTCGATTATCGGCCAACCGTTTTCCTGCCGAAAACCGATTTTCCGATGCGCGGCAATTTGCCGAACAATGAACCGAAACAACTGGCGCAGTGGGAGGATATCAATCTCTATGCCCAGATTCGTGAGGCACGCAAGGATGCGCCCAAATTCGTACTGCATGATGGGCCGCCCTATGCCAATGGCAGCATTCATATCGGCCATGCCGTTAATAAGGTATTAAAAGATATCGTCATCCGCTCACGCACCATGATGGGGTTCGATACGCCTTACGTCCCGGGCTGGGATTGTCATGGCCTGCCGATTGAACTGAAGGTTGAAGAGAAGTTCAAGAAGAAAAAACGTAAAAAAGAAGATATTTCCGACTCCGAATTCCGCAGTGAATGCCGCGAATATGCCAGGGGGCAGATCGATGTGCAGCGTGAAGAATTCAAGCGCCTCGGCATTACCGGTGACTGGGAACATCCATATGTGACCATGGATTACCATTTCGAAGCCAATACAGTACGTGAAATCGGCAAATTCCTTGCCAATGGTGGCCTGTATAAAGGAGCCAAGCCGGTGCACTGGTGCGTTTCATGTGCTACAGCGCTGGCTGAAGCCGAAGTGGAGTATGATGATCATACTTCCCACTCCATCTATGTAAAATTTGCTGCCGGTGAGGATTTAAGCGATATCAATCCGGCACTCGGCAATCATTCCGAACAGATTTCTATCGTAATCTGGACCACCACGCCATGGACGATTCCGGCCAACCTTGCTGTCTCAGTGGGCCCGGATTTTGAATATGCCGCAGTGAAAATCACCGACACCGGTGACAATGCCAATCTGAACACCGGAGAAATCCTGATTCTGGCCGAAGAACTGCGTGTTGGTGTGATGGATGAAATCGG
>CAZWWF010000156.1:0-1983 GCA_964636805.1 uncultured Zetaproteobacteria bacterium | reverse complement strand
TGCCATAAACCACTCATCTTCCGTGCCACCCCGCAATGGTTCATCTCCATGGACAACAACGACCTGCGCAATAAGGCATTGGCAGAAATCGGGAAAACAGACTGGATTCCGGCCTGGGGCGAAAACCGTATCCGAACCATGGTCGAACAGCGTCCGGACTGGTGCGTATCACGCCAGCGCAACTGGGGAGTACCGATCACAGTCATCCGCTGCGCCTGCGGCTCGCATAAGATTACTTCGTCTGAAGTGGTGGAAGCTATTGCCAAACAGGTGGAAGAAAATGGTGCCGATGTCTGGTTTGCCAAAGATGTCTCAGACTTTCTTCCAGCCGGCGCCACATGCCCCGATTGTGGTGGTTCCGATTTTGAAAAAGAGACCGACATTCTCGATGTCTGGTTCGACTCGGGCAGCACCCATGCATGTGTGCTGGAACAACGTGATGACCTGAGTAGCCCCGCCGATCTCTATCTGGAAGGATCAGATCAACATCGCGGCTGGTTCCAGTCATCATTGCTGGAAAGTGTGGGCACACGCGGCGTTGCACCATTTAAAGGTGTGCTGACACACGGTTTTGTGGTCGATAAAAACGGCAACAAGATGTCCAAATCCAAAGGCAATGTGATTGCACCTCAAAAAATAATTCAGCAGATGGGTGCTGATATCCTGCGCCTGTGGATTGCATCTTCGGATTATTCAGCTGATATCCGCATCTCCGATGAGATCATCAAACAACTGGCCGAGGCTTATCGACGTATCCGAAATACGATCCGCTTCCTGCTGGGTAACCTGAACGGGTTCGACCCTGAATACGATGGGGTACCGCTGGCTGAACGGGTACCGCTGGACCAGTGGGCCATGCATCGCCTGTCACGTCTGGAGCACCATGTACATGGCTGCAATGAGACCTACCAGTTTCACCGCATTCATCAGGAGATTCACAACTTCTGTGCCGTTGACTTGGGCGGTTTCTATCTCGACATCATCAAGGATCGCCTTTATTGCGATGGGGCAGACTCCGCACGTCGCGCATCGGCACGTGCCACGGTCTATGATCTGGCCGACACACTGATTCGCCTGATTGCACCGATCCTGCCCTTCACCGCTGAAGAAGCATGGTCACACTTGCCCGGATCGGATGAAAAGAGCATCCATTTACAAACCTTCCACCCGGTAGCCGACATCAAAATTGATGAAGATGCATGGGCATCCTTCTTTGCCATTCGGGAACAGGTCAATACAGCTTTCGATGAAGCAAAAAAGGATAAAGTGATCGGCTCCTCCATTGCAGCCACAATCACAGTGCCGAATCTGGATGAATCATTTGCCGAATCGCTGGGTGAAAGCTGGGAGCAGCTGTTCATTGTCGCTAGGGTAGAATCCGGTAATACCATCTCGATCAAAGCTGCAGATGGCGTGAAATGTCCGCGCTGCTGGAATTTCGGTGAAGCTGCTCATTCCGATCATGACGTGCACAGCGAACTATGTCCTCGCTGCTTTGATGTGATCACGCGCTAACAATTAAAAGCCTTATCGGGATGATGTTCGGGTTAATGCAGAAGCTGAATCATGCGTTATTGGTATCCATTCAAGGGCTGAACCCAACCATTCCCCGAATCATGAAAAGGATTTAGTCATGCGTGTTCAATCCCATGACGCTCAAGGTTGATGGAAAGCTCGGCGCAACTGATTTGGGGAATGGTATTCGGGGCGATCGGCCTCGGATTCTTTCTCTATGGAAAAAGACAAAAGGCAGCCGTTCCCTTGATGACCGGCATTGCCCTGTTTATCTTTCCATATTTTATATCGAATGTATTTCTGCTTGTGATTGTTGGTTCTGTTTTGGTTGCTCTGCCTTATTTTGTGAGAATTTAAGACTCGATAACGTTACCGTGAGCCGCCATGGATATCTTCCGGTTCTTTCGACAAGATTTTCCTGCCGGAAAACATGGCTGAAACCAGACCTTCGCCCTCAGTGATCTCTGC
>CAZWWF010000155.1:0-3329 GCA_964636805.1 uncultured Zetaproteobacteria bacterium | reverse complement strand
TGCAGGTTGCAGATAATTCAGGTGCGCGCCGTGTTAAATGCATCAAGGTGCTGGGCGGCTCCAAGCGCCGTTACGCCAGTGTGGGTGATGTGATCGTTGTGGCTGTGAAAGAAGCTATGCCGAATGGTAAAGTGAAGAAGGGTGAGGTGCAGCGCGCTGTCGTGGTACGTACAGCCAAGGAATTCCGCCGCTCTGATGGCTCTTCCATTCGATTTGATGAAAATGCAGCAGTACTGCTGTCCAAGCAGAATGAGCCGCTGGGTACACGTATTTTCGGGCCTGTTACGCGTGAACTACGTAACAAGGGATACATGAAAATTGTCTCCCTGGCACCAGAAGTACTGTAATAAGTGAGGCGATAGAGAGATGACAAGCATGGTGAGAACCAGAATTCGCAGAGATGATGAAGTGGTCGTGATTGCCGGACGTGACAAGGGTGCACGTGGCAAGGTGATTAAGGTATTGAGAGCAGATGGCAGTGTGCTGGTATCGAAAGTCAATATGATCAAGCGCCACACCCGCCAGACCCAGAATAGTTCTGGTGGTATTATAGAAAAGGAAGCGCCATTGAATATTTCCAATGTGCAGTATTTCTGTGCCAAGTGTAAAACGGGTGTTCGTCTTGGTGTAAAAGCACTTGAAGATGGCCGTAAAGTCCGCACCTGCCGTTCATGCGGCGAAGTGCTGGATAGCTAGGAGATACAACGATGGCTAGATTGAAAGAAGTTTATAAAGACAAGGTTGCCCCGGCTCTGAAGAAAGAGTTCAGCTACAGCAATCCAATGCAGGTCCCTTCGATTTCAAAAATCGTAGTGAACATGGGATGCGGTGAAGCATCGCAGAATTCCAAGCTGATTGAAGGCGCATTGAACGATATGACTGCCATTACAGGCCAGAAGCCGGTGATTACACGCGCTCGTAAATCTATTGCGAACTTCAAGTTGCGCGATGGCATGCCGGTCGGTTGCCGTGTCACCCTGCGTGGTGACCAGATGTGGGAATTCCTGGATCGTTTGGTCAATGTAGCATTGCCGAGAATCCGCGATTTCAAGGGCGTGCCTCCCAAATCATTTGATGGCCGTGGTAACTACACACTGGGAATCAGGGAACAGATCATCTTTCCTGAAATCGAATACGACAAGGTAGATAAAGTACGGGGCATGGATGTCACCATCTGTACTACTGCCAAAACCAATGATGAAGGACGCGCACTGCTGAAACAGTTCAGCATGCCGTTCCGTAACTAAGAGGGCTGCACCATGGCTTCGAAACGAATGATTGCCAAATGCAATCGCAAACCAAAATTTAAAGTTCGCGCTTATACGCGCTGCCAGCTGTGTGGTCGTCCGCATTCGGTTTACCGCAAGCTGGGCATGTGCCGTATCTGCCTGCGTAAACACGCCCTTGCCGGAGAAATTCCCGGCATGGTCAAGTCGAGCTGGTGAGGAGATAGAATTATGATGATGGATCGAATTGCCGACATGCTGACGCGTATTCGTAATGCCCAGCAGGCTGGAATTGAGAGAATTGAACTGCCTGCCAGCAATATATTGCTGAGCATGGCTGAACTTCTGAAAGAAGAAGGTTATATCGCTGCAGTAAAGGCCTATAATCATAAAGGCCAGCGTTTCCTGCGTTTGACACTGCGTTATGATGACGAAGGTAAAGCTATTATTCAGGAGATCACCCGCGTGTCCAAATCCGGGCGGCGCGTTTATGCATCTGCTGATGAGCTTCCCCGTGTCAAGAATGGCTATGGTGTTGCCGTAATCAGTACTTCGCAGGGGATTATGTCTGACAAGAAAGCACGTGCAGCCCATGTGGGCGGCGAAGTGCTGTGTACGGTTTTTTGAGGTAGATATGTCACGTATTGGTAAACAACCTATTACGATTCCGGCTGGTGTAGAAGTTCGCGTTGCTGCGGATTCTGTCACCATCAAAGGCAGCAAGGGTGAACTGACTTCTCCACTGTTTCCCGGAATCACCGTGGAGCAGGAAGGCAATGTGCTGACCGTGTTGTGCTCTGATTTGGGGACTAAAAAAACCAAGTCATTCTATGGTCTGGTTCGTGCGCTGCTGGCCAGCAATGTTACCGGAGTGACCAAGGGTTTTGAGAAAAAGCTGGAACTGCGCGGCGTTGGATATCGTGCGCAGGCACAGGGCAAGAAGTTGAACCTGTCACTTGGTTTTTCACATCCGGTTGAATATGCACTGCCTGAAGGTGTGGATGCAGCAGTGGAAAAGAGCATCATCACCGTCAGTGGCATTGATAAACAGAAGGTTGGCCAGGTGGCTGCCGAGATTCGTGCTTTCCGTCCTCCGGAGCCTTATAAAGGCAAGGGCGTTCGATACGTGGGTGAGTACATAGCTATGAAAGAAGGCAAGAAGGCTTAACATCAGATAAACAACGCGCTGGCATGTTTTTTCATCCCATGCTAATTATATATAATGGGATGAAACTAAAAAACCATGCGCGTGAGAGTCAGGAGTAGGAAATGACTGTTAAACGTTATGAAAAAAATGGTGCTGTGCGCCGCGCCCGCAAGGTTCGCGCCCGTGTAAAAGCAACTGGTCGTTTGCGCCTGAGTATTTTTCGCTCGGCTCGCCACGTCTATGCACAGGTCATTGATGATGCCAGCGGTACTACGCTGGCTGCTGCATCAAGCCTTGATGCAAGCATCAAAAACGGGGGCAACAAAGCCGGTGCTGAAGCGGTTGGTAAACTGATTGCAGAACGTGCAGTGAAAGCTGGCGTAAGCGAAGTGGCATTTGATCGTGGTGGTTTTGCCTACCACGGTCGCGTACAGGCATTGGCTGAAGGCGCTCGCGCCGGCGGCCTGAAGTTCTAGGAGTATATTCGATGATCAACGCAGAAGAATTGGATCTGACAGAGAAACTGATCACCATTAACCGTATTGCCAAAACTGTGGCAGGTGGACGCCGTATGAGTTTTTCGGCTTTGATGGTTGTCGGGGATGGTAATGGACATGTCGGTTTTGGACACGCCAAAGCCAAAGAGGTTCCTGAGGCGATTCGCAAGGCAAGTGAAATCGCCAAGAAATCCCTGATTCACGTGCCGCGTAAAGGTGACACGATTCATTATCAGGTAATCGGCGTTCAGGATGCCAGCCGTGTGATGCTGAAACCTGCTTCCGAAGGTACCGGTGTTATTGCCGGTTCTTCTGTGCGCGCTGTGCTTGATGCAGTCGGTATTAAGGATGTTTTGACCAAATCACAGGGTTCCCGGAATGCGGTGAATACCGTTCGTGCGACATTCAATGGTTTGAAATCGCTTGAGAGCCCCGAGCAGATTGCTGCCCGTCGTGGCA
>CAZWWF010000154.1:0-3362 GCA_964636805.1 uncultured Zetaproteobacteria bacterium | reverse complement strand
TATTTCAGTCGATACAATGATGCTGATGTTACAAGCTGTGATTTATGCGGTTTAGTCTAGAAACCCTTGTATTTTTCGATCTCTCACCCTATACATAGCCTATGTTAAGAATTTTATTTCTACTCTTTATCACTATCCCACTGTTGGAGTTATGGCTGTTGATTGAAGTCGGCAGCGATATTGGTGGCCTTTCCACCATTGCCTTATGCCTGTTTACGGCTGCTCTGGGTGGATTGCTGATTCGCTGGCAAGGCATGAGTACTCTGATCGATGCACAGAAGCGTATGGCCCATGGCGAAGCGCCCGTTGATCATGGTCTGCATGGACTGATGATCGCATTTGCCGGCGTACTACTGTTCACGCCGGGATTTATCACTGATAGCGCCGGATTTCTGCTGCTGTTTCCACCCTTCCGGCGTTTGATCATCAACAGACTGCTCCCCTTCCAGCAAATCAATAAGCCGTATAACGCCTATTCTAATCGGAAACGCTCGGAAATTATCGATATTGAAGTCATTACGCACGACAAACACGTACCATAGATGAGGGCAAGGTCACTTGACCTGATGACTCACCCACCTACATTACGCTGCACAATTTGGAGGTTACATATATATGAATTCAGCAACAATGACGGCTCAGCTGGCCGATGATCGCATCAGCTTTCTGGGTAAAACCTATGGCATGCTCGCACTGTGTATTGCCGCAGGCAGTGTCGGAGCCTTTATGTCGATGGGCCTTGCATTTCCGCAAGAGCACCCGTTCATGGTTCTGTTCATGATGATCGGTGGTATTTTTCTGGTGCAGGCTGTGCGTCATAAGCCGGGTATTAATTTTGTTGCTCTGCTTGCATTTGGTGCTTTAACAGGCATGGCAATTGCACCACTGGTTGGCATTGTCGCGGCCAAGTCAGGTACGCTGGTCACACAGGCATTTATGACAACGGCTGTGGCATTTGTTTCACTCACCGCATACACATTTATTTCCCGCCGAGATTTTTCCTTTTTGAAAGGATTTGTATGGACAGGCCTCATCGCTATGATCGTATTGGGACTATCCAATTACTTCTTCTTTGAATCACCGATGCTAGCGCTAACCCTGTCAGGCGTGGGTGTACTGCTGTTTTCGGCTTTCATTCTGTATGACACATCCAATATCCTGCGTGATTACCCGAATGATGAATATATCTCGGCTGCGCTTACGCTATATCTGGATGTCTTCCTGCTTTTCCAGCATGTGTTGGCTATGTTCGGCATGCTTGGAGACGATTAAACAGGGCAATCCTGCCATCTCTGAATAATCATGCGGCTCTTACCGGGCCGCACTTTATTTGAGCCATCTAATACATGAGGATAGCCTTGCTCAGTTGGTCAATTGTATATTCAACTGTATATTTACGGTGGAGATGCTGAACAAGGTTGTAAAAATCATTTCAAGATTTTCCCTTTCTTCTGTAGAGCTTCGCGTAACCTGCGGTAAAATACTTTTGGCCTTGCTTTTGTACGATATAAAATTGTACGACATGAAACAGTTCTGGAGTTGGATATGATCGATAAAGCGTTGATGGAAATCCTAGCTTGTCCCAAGTGTAAGGGCGACATTCATTATAATGACAGCAAAAACGGCCTCGTATGCGATGCATGCCAACTCGAATATCCGATTCGGGATGATATCCCGGTTATGTTGATTGATGAGGCTAAAAGCCTAGCCACATAACCATTGGCACCATGATGGCTTCTTTTGTCATTAAACTGTTATTCACGATATTGCGCGTGATTCCGGTACGGCTGCTGGGAGCTTTCGGAGCGGGCCTTGGGCGTATAGCATATTATCTGGATGGCCGTCATCGTCAGATTGCTATGCGCAATCTGAACCGGATTTATCCGGACAGGGCCGATGCATGGAAACGCATAATCAGCAGGGAGTCCTTTGCTGAATTAGGGCGTACCTGTTTTGAACTACCCCATGTTTATTTGCGTTCCAAATCATTCCTGCTTTCACGCATTCAAGTAGAAAATGAAAAGGTTTTGCGGCAAGCTGAATCACTGGGAAAAGGCGTTATTTTAACAGCTTGTCATCACAGCAATTGGGAGTTAGGTGCACTTTGCATGTCAATGCTCGGACACCATACAGAGGTCATGTATCGTACTGTGCGTCAGCCGGCACTGGATCATTTCGTGCTGCAGGCGCGCAGTCGTTTCGGTGCCACATTACGAGCCAGAGATGCCGGATTGCGTTGGGTACCCAGAGCCCTTAAAAACAACCGTTGTGTTGCCATTATGGTCGATCAGCACCTGTCCAACGGGACACCTGTTCCGTTCCTCGGACATGAGGCACTTACCACCACCATGCCGGCCATCTTCACCAATAAGTATCATACACCTGTAGTTGGTGTTGAATTGCACCGAATTGGCAAAGGTTTTCACTTCCGACTGAAATTTTGTTCCATACCTGTTGATGAACAGATAACAGATCCCGTGGAAACCATGCGGGTGATTTGCGACAGCTTTGCGCCTATGATTCACCAACGTCCGGAACTGTGGTTATGGATTCACCGCCGCTGGTTATATCTGGATGAAAAAGAGCAAAGTGAACAAAACCGGAAAAATCAGGAACAGGAATGAGTAAACACAGACCCGTACCCAATATTCGTTGGATGGCATCCCAAAAGCTGTCACTGCAGGCATGGCAAAACAAAAGTCTGAGTTCTGAACGGGAGCGGGTTGAGCGTTCATTGCTGTCGTTACTGCAGCGTTATGCCAAACAATACCCCGAAGATGGTACTGTGCTGGAAATCGGGTGCGGCCCGATTTGCATCTCCCGTCTGTTGCCTCAACAGCATAAAACCTATCTCGATCCAATGGCTGATGATTTCAGACGTATGTTCCCGGGGGAATTACCCGAGGAAGGTGAATACCTGGCGACAGCAGCAGAAGATATCCCAAAACCTACAGCCAGTTATGACCTGATCATATGCCTGAATATGCTTCCCCATACGCTTAACCCCGAACTGGTCATCAATGAAGTCGAACGACTATTGAAACCGGGTGGCAAGTTAATTCTGGCAATTCGTACACATAGTCAGCTTGAAGCACGTTTGCATTATATGGCCCTGTGTATGTTCCCCGGCCTGTGCTCGAGAACCCGTCCATATTATTATACCCGGACTGGTATCCGGCGCACATTGGCACGCCATTTCAATATCGAAGAAGAAATTGTTCGAAAAACACATACCATCCACCTGCCATTTTGTAAGCGTGAGCAACATATCTTTGTCTGTGCCCCACTGGATAGCAGCATACAGACAACAACATGAAGGCTGTTTCACATCTGCTGTTGATGCCGCCCAACTGGATCGGAGA
>CAZWWF010000153.1:0-3368 GCA_964636805.1 uncultured Zetaproteobacteria bacterium | reverse complement strand
GGTGCACTCATTTGCTTATTTTGCTGCCACACTTGCGGCGATTGCCGTATTTGTATTGGTGCTTATGCTGGCAGAGTCGGCGGTGTATGCTGCTACAGGTCAGCCGGTTTCGGTCTGGGCCATGGCCATCGCTGCGATTACAGCGGCCTTCGGATATGCACCACTGGTTCAGGGTCTGCAGCGCGGACTGGATCGCATCTTTTTTCGCCATCAACTGGATATGCTGGCAGCTATCAGACAACTGGGCGCTGGTGATTTGGCGCAATTGCCGATTGAAGATGTGGAACGCGCCCTGTTGGAGCGCATCTGTATGGTCAGTTATCGACGTTATGCCGCACTGGATGAACGTGCGTTGCCTGATGGCGAATGGTTTTCCTTTCCGGCAGATGCGCCGCTGATTGAGGCTGAGCATGATAGCGAAACGCACGATGATTACGTTCTGCGCTTGAAACTTTCGTCAGTTAATGGCGACGCATACCTGTGGCTTGGGCCGAGACGCGATGGCAGACCGATGGATGCGGAAGAGCGAACCAGTCTGGAGTCACTGGCCATGTTTTCAGCCATGAGTCTGGAGCATGCCCGTTTGACGCATCAACAGGCTGAGGCTGCGAGGCTGGATTCTCTATCCCGCGTTACGCGTCAACTGCATTCCCATGACCTGAAAAACCGTTTACATGATCTATCTTTTCTGGCTCATCATCTTGGCTCCGGGAAACTGGATGAGGAAGATGTGCAACGCATGCTCACCGCTATTCGTAAAGTCACCGGTCGGATGCAGACATTGATGCAGCGGATGTCCGATCCCAATGCCCCGGTCGACCCGAACCTTGCACCGCTTGACCTGGTGGCTTTGTTGAAATCCAGCATTCGGGATCGGTTGTGGCCGGAATCGTTGCAGATCAAGCAGCATTTTGAAGCTTTGCCTGCTGTGGTCGGGGATGCAGATTTATTACAGGGTGTATTTGAAAACCTCTATGATAATGCGGTTCAGGCTATGCAGGGACAGGGGCAGATTTGCATTGAGGCACGATTGGTCGAATCAAAAGAATGCGGTAAACCGGGAGAGAAGGGTGCCCATGCTGATCTGGCTGAAGTGCGGGTACAGGATCAGGGTTGTGGTATGACAAAGGCGTTTATTAAGCAACGTTTATTCCATCTTTTTGCAACCAGCAAGAGTAATGGCCTGGGGGTCGGGCTTTACCTGAGTCGCAGAATCGTCGAGGCACATGGTGGAACCATTACCGCTGAAAGTGGCGGTGCGCGTAAAGGTTCCACCTTCATTGTGCGGTTGCCGTTATGGCAGAATAAGTCTGATGAGAAATACATCGAGCGGAAGGAGAAAAGATGATGAAGCAAACTGTGCTGGTAGTCGATGATAATGATATCAACCGTCTGAATCTGAAGCTGTTGTTGAAGGAGTCCTACACGATTCTTGAAGCAGGCGATCTGGAAGCTGCTGATAAGGCTTTGGCTGGCAATCGCGTGGATCTGGTTGTACTTGATCTTGCCCTTCCACCTGAACCGGATAATCCGGAAATCGGTATGGGTTATCTGGATAAACTACGCCGGGAAAGTCCGGATACTCCGGTGGTGGTGATTACCGGACATGATGAGCGGGCGCTGGCATTGCGTGCACAGCAATCGGGAGCACTGGATTTTTTCGGTAAACCTTTCGACCCCGATGAGGTCAAGAGTACGATTGATCGCAGTATGCAGGTGCACTGGCAGGCGATGCGTGAGCAGGAAATGCAGCGTGCACTGGAAACCCGGGTCAATAATGAACTGTTAGGTGAATCATCGGCTATGCAGGCGCTCAGGACGATGATTTCCCAGGTGGCTTCAGCTCCGTCCACGGTGCTGGTTCGTGGCGAAACGGGGACGGGAAAAGAACTGGTTGCACGACAATTACATGCAGCCAGTTCACGCGCCAAACAACCGTTTATTGCCATTAATTGTGCTGCCATGAATGTTGAATCACTGGAATCAGAGCTGTTCGGCTATGAAAAAGGTGCTTTTGCGGGCGCAGGAAAACGCAAGCTGGGCTGGTTTGAGCGGGCCAGTGGAGGCACGTTGTTCCTTGATGAAGTTGCGGGATTACCATTGGCGGTACAGGGGAAATTACTCAGGGCTCTGGAGAGCGGAGAGTTTTCGCGGCTGGGTGGTGAGGCGATTATCCAGACTGACGTGCGTTTGATCTGCTCTACCCGCGAGGATTTGGAACAAAAGGTGGCGGCAGGTGATTTTCGTGATGATCTCTATTACCGCATTCATGTGGTGGAAATCGAGGTGCCGCCTTTAAGGGAACATATCGAGGACTTGCCGCAATTGAGCGAAGCGATTTTATTGCGTAAGGCAGCCATGTGCGGCAAGCGTATGGATGCGTTCTCCGATGATGTCATGGAGCAGCTGGCTCGCTATAGCTGGCCGGGCAATGTCCGTGAATTGGAAAATGTCATTGAACGGGCTGTCGTCCTGGCTGCTACGACGGTAGTAGAATCCATTCCTTCGCTGACCGGGCCACAACCTGTCGGGGCGTATGACGACCCGCTGCAATTGTGGCTTCGGCAGCTGCCGGATTCGGGGATCAGGGCGGAAAAAGCGGTGGCTGAATTTGAAAAACGTCTGGTGGAAGCTGCGCTGGAGCGTAATCATCATATCAAGGCAAGAGCAGGGCGCTGGTTGGGCTTTGGTGATCGTGCCAAGGATAAAATGCGTTATTTGTGTGATAAATATGATATTGAGGTAAAAGAAAACCCATGAACCGTTCGGTTGGTCTGATAATGCTGGTATCAATGCTACTCGGCGGCTGGGCATTCGATGCCGGTGCTTTTGAACTCGACAAGGATTATCTCTATTCCCGCGATGCCAATGTGCCGCCTTTCCAGAAGTCGCGTGAATTTTTTGATATGCCCGATCGGCCAGGCAGTTATGAAGTTATCATGATATCCGAAAATATCGGGCCGCTGACCTTTCGCATGGTGCGTGTGCGCGGTGAGCAGGAAAAAACATTGGTGCAGCGACGCAGCTATAGTGTCGGAAACCATGAGTTTGAGGCACGCTTTGACAACCCATCGGGTAATGATGATCTGATTGTGGAAATTGCCAACTCCAATCCTGTCGCCTCGGCTACAGTATCTGTTTTTGTCATAGAAATTTCCGGGCAGTAGATGGCAAAAAAATATATCCGCTTATTTCTTGTCAGCCTGTACGGTATCTGGAGTCCGCTGGCCGGTTTTGTTCGCAAACCCTATACGCGTACAGCCCTGTTCTGTGAAATCTCTCGTCTGGGCGTTGTTGCCGTCAATCACGTGCAACGATAGTCAGTACGTATAAAGCATGCCTCAGGATATAGTTCAAAAGAATTATTT
>CAZWWF010000152.1:0-3369 GCA_964636805.1 uncultured Zetaproteobacteria bacterium | reverse complement strand
CTGATGCCGATCCAAAACTTGGCAAGGGCGATAATATCCTGATTCGATAAGCAGCCTTTGTATTCATTACCAGGGGGCACTTTGTGCCCCCTTTCTATGATTGGTGGTGAGACTGTTAATTTTTACTGAAGATCAGAAAACCCATACTGATAGAGAGATCAATTCCTGAATTGATGGCATTCAACTCTATTGTAACGCCATTATCATTTTCCAGTTTCAGATTAACAGCTCCGGCTACTACGGTAATTGATGCTCTGGTGATTGTGTGTTTACCTTCAATATCGCCCGGTTATTTTGTGTCTTGTACAGGGCCGGTCACATGAAATTCAGATGAGAATTACTTTATAATATTATGGCACTTGGATGACTCAACTATTGAGCGATGTTCGCAGGGGGATGCAAAGATACCTGGAGGCAACCTATATATCTTGTTTCAGGAAAGGTGAAGGCGGACTTGCATATAAATATGAATGCCCGGAAGATTTCGAAAATGAGGTTGACTGAACAGCCATACAAGCATTGATGGGGACTTCCGCTTTGCTCCAGCCTCTTGCAAGTCGTCCAAGGAGAAAACTGTGAATCGATTTATAACAGGAATATTTTCATGTGCGATCATGGCTATGATTGCTGGCATCTATGCTCCGGTCGCTATTGCCAAAACCGTGAAAGTGACGCTGACGGCAATGGAGTCGGATGTCGTGATTGATAACACGGGTACGAAATATGCGGCATGGACGTATGACGGTATGATGCCGGGTAAGGTTGTGCGGGCTACGGTTGGTGATGAGATTGATATCACCCTGATCAATCCAAAAACAAACAAAAAATCACACTCGATTGATTTTCATGCTGCTGAAGTGGATATGCTCAACGAGTTTGGATCAGTCAGGCCGGGTCATAACAGACATTTTGTATTCAAGGCCGGGCGTGTGGGCGTATATATGTACCACTGTGCATCCAACCCTATGGCGCAACATATTGCGCGAGGCATGTTCGGTGTGATTATTATTGATCCCAAACGTTATAGCAAAACCTATCCCAAGCCGGATCGGGAATATGTACTGGTACAGTCACAGTATTTTCCTGATGCAGAAAATGTTGTGAATATGGTGGAAAACAAGGGCTGGACGCATGCCCTGATTAACGGGAAAAGTTTTCACTACGATCCGATCCATGATAGTAATGCCACCAGGGTGCTGATGTCCAAACCGGGCGAGCGTGTACGTATTTTCTTTGTCAATGCGAATATCAATATGCCTGTTTCATTCCACCCGGTGGCAGGGATATGGGATCGGGTTTTTGTTAACGGCAACCCGGACAATGTATTGTTTAATGTCCAGACCTATGGTGTACCCGTTGCCGGTGCAAGTATCTTCGATCTTGTATCCCCTGCTGATCGCAGCACCAATAACGCTCTGATAGATCACACCATGAGTGCGGCCATGCGCGGTGCATCTACAGTATTGATGAATTTCCCTGGAGCTGATCCCAAGCTGGGCAAGGGAGATAATATCCTGATTCGGTAACCAGACCTTTGTATAATCAGGGGAGGGGCATGCCGTGCACCTCTTTTTTATCAGGTATTGCGGATTAATTTCTGGGGTTAGTTTCTGGTAAACGTCAGGAAGCCCATACCGACAGCGAGATCAACTCCCAGGTTGGTGGCATTCAACTCCATTGTAACGCCTTTATCATTTTCCAGCTTCAGATTAACAGCCCCGGCGACTACGGCAATCGATGCTCTGGTGATTTTGTATTTTCCTTCAATATCAGCCAGATATTTTGCACCATGTACAGAGCCGGTTGCATGAAATTTAGAGATACCCGCTCCCAGAAACTGGCCGCCCTTGACCTTGTATGAAGCAGATTTGCCGTTGAGGGTGACGATGGCATCACCACCATGATAGCCAATTCCTGCACCTATATATGTCAAATTCATGTCAACTGTACCGGAAGCCGCCTCGGCAATGAAAGGGGGCGCAAGTAATAATAAAACTGTGAAGATAGATACGGTAAATTTTAACCCAGATTTATATTTCATGAAAGCCTCCTCCTGGCCTATACTCTATAGACAGACAGTCGGATGATATTCAGGTAACTTACATAGGCCGTGTGATTCATCCAGTAGATGACCTCTATACAATGCAGCAGCGCATGTGTCATACCGCTGTCATGCGGGTGCAACGATGATGTCATCATTTCCGTTCAGGATAAGGTATCCTGTAACAGGAGCTATTATGCTGAATGTAGAAGAGTTGATCGAACAACGATTTCCTGCTTTTGAAAATAAACCTCCATTGCTCAGACGACCACTCAGAGCAGCGCTGAGGTTTCTTTTTCACGAACGTGAGCAACAACGCTTTCAACAGCAGTACCCACATCTGAAAGGTATGGATTTTGTTGATCAGTTGCTGGAATATTTTGATTTCAGTTATACGATCCAGCCGCGCGAAATCGAACGCATCCCGAGTCATGGCCGGGTGGTGATTATTGCCAATCATCCTATTGGTACACTCGATGCGGCCGTACTGTTGAAGATGGTCAGTCAGGTTCGTGCCGATGTAAAAGCAGTGACCAATCAGCTGTTATCCAGCGTCGAGCCCTTGCAATCATTACTTTTGCCGGTGGATAATATGGATGGTAAAACCACTTGCGACCAGATTAGGGCTGTATATCGGCATCTGGGACACGAAGGTGTGGTGATCATTTTCCCGGCTGGTGAGGTGTCACGACTTGGGCCGTCCGGTATTCGGGACGGGCGCTGGAACAATGGCTTCCTGCGCATTGCGACAGCTACACGTGCGCCCGTTCTGCCTGTGCATGTCAATGGGCGCAATTCGATATTTTTCTATGCTCTGTCAACACTTGCAAAACCATTGTCAACGCTGTGGCTGATTCGTGAGATGTACAAGCAGGCAAGGCGGTCGGTATCCATTTCCATTGGAGAAATTATACCCTTTGAAAGTTATCAGGGCGTGCAACTGCCATTCAGGGCCAGGGTTAAACTGTTCCAGAAACATGTTTATCGAATCGGCAACCGCAAAAGTCCAATGTATGATACCTGTGCTCCGATTGCGCATCCTGAACCGCGTCATTTATTGCGCCAGGAAATTCAGCGTTGTCAGTTGCTGGGCGATACTCAGGATGGCAAACAGATCTATTTGTCTCCATTTCATCCGGACAGTTGTTTGATGCGGGAAATTGGCCGTTTGCGGGAAATCTCCTTTCGTGCTGCCGGTGAAGGGACAGGAACCCGTCGCGATGTGGATGGCTATGACCGCCACTGTTTTCAACTGGTGCTGTGGGATGAGGCCGAGATGGAGATTGTCGGTGCCTATCGTCTCTGCACCACCTCAGGCAGAAAAGCTT
>CAZWWF010000151.1:0-3456 GCA_964636805.1 uncultured Zetaproteobacteria bacterium | reverse complement strand
TTGACGCAAAGGCTGTTCTGCGTTTGCATAAGGGAACCATGGACGAGACCATTAAGGGGCACAGGGAACGGCTGAGAAACCGTTTTTCTGCGAACGAATTCGACGGCTTTCACGATTATGAAGTGCTTGAGCTACTTCTTACCTATGCAATTCCGCGGATTGATGTGAAACCGATTGCCAAGCGTTTGTTGAACGCTTTTGGCACGCTGGCCGGCGTATTTGATGCAACAGCGGAGGAACTTTCACAAACCAGAGGCATGGGTGAGAAAGGGGCGGTTTTTCTAACCCTGATCCGGCAGGTCGAAATTCGTTATCTGGCTTCCGACCTGCCCGGCAAAAAGGTGTTTGATCGGCCGGAAAAGGTAAAGGCACATTTGAGAATGCTGTTGCAGGGACGGGGTATGGAGTGTTTCGGCGCTGTATTCACCGATCAGCAACATCGGCATGTGGCGACCCAGATTTTATTCGAAGGCACGGTGGATCGTACTGCGATTTATCCACGCAATCTGATGAAACGGGCGCTTGAACTGGATGCCAAGGGTCTGATTCTATTTCATAATCACCCCGGTGGTACAGCCCGGGCCAGCCAGGAAGATATTGATTTGACCCGCCGTATGGCCGAGGCATGTTCCCCTCTGGAAATTAAAATCCTCGATCACTTTCTGCTTGCCGGCACTGAGGTTCTGTCGTTCAAGGAGAAGGGCTGGTTTTAAGGAGGATCATAAAAACGGTGCTCTTGCAGCTTTCAACACACAAACCCAAACACGCGGGTTGCTTTTGATGGCGGAGTTACCGAGTTTTCGGATATGAAATATGTTGATGTGTTTAATGGTGATGCCGATGGCATTTGTGCTCTGCACCAGTTGCGGCTGGCTGAGCCGCGTGACGCGGAACTGATAACCGGTGTGAAACGTGATATATCACTGTTGCAACGGGTCAATGCTGAAGCCTGCGATAAAGTGACAGTACTGGATATTTCGCTGGACAAAAATCGAGATGACCTGGTTCGATTGCTTGATGCTGGCACCTCTGTTCAATATTTCGATCATCATTTTGCCGGCGAGATTCCTGTATCAGTCAATCTGGATGCGTATATTGATACATCTGCCGACACTTGTACCAGCCTGTTGGTGAACGATTATCTGGATGGTGCCTTCCTGCCGTGGGCGGTGACGGCTGCATTTGGAGATAATTTGTTTGATGCCGCTCGTGCGGCGGCGGCCCCATTGGGTTTGTCTGATGCGGAATTGCAGCAGCTTGAATATCTGGGGACACTGATCAATTATAATGGTTATGGGGTCACACTGGATGATCTCTATTTTGCACCTGATGTTCTGTACAGGGAGCTTCAGCCGTATGCAGCTCCGTTACAGTTCGTGGCCGAGGCATCGGTCTACCGTATACTGGCCGACGGATTTGCTTCAGATATTGAGCAGGCGCGGGAGTTGGTTGCGGAAATCGAGACGGAATCCATCAAGGTGCTGTTGTTGCCGGATGCGGCATGGACAAGGCGTGTATCAGGTGTGTTTGGCAATGAACTGGCGCGCGGCGCACCCGATCGGGCGCATGCTTTGATGACGCTACTGCCGGAGGGCGGTTATCGGGTGAGCGTACGGGCACCACTGAATAATAAGACCGGCGCAGATGAGCTTTGTATGCAGTTTCCGTCCGGCGGTGGGCGGAAAGCTGCAGCCGGGATCAATGCCTTGCCGACAGAGATGTTTGATCATTTTATAGACGCATTCAGGTATATGTATGAGCGCTGATCGTTCAGTTATTGCGGGCATTCATGCTGTCAAACATGCACTGGATGCCGGCGACCCGATTGATGAGTTGCTGATCGAAAAGGGCAAGCGGCATCCGCGAATCAATGAGTTGATTCATCTGGCCAAAAAATCCGGCGTTCGTTTTTCCTTTGTGCCAAGGCAAGCTTTGATTCGTTTATCTGGAAGCGTGCCGCATCAGGGCGTGGTGGCGAAAATGGCAACAGTGGGTGTGATGCGGCTGGCTTCTTTTGAGGGCTGGTTGAAGGCACTGGATATGGACCAGTCACCACTGGTATTGCTGCTGGACCAGGTGACGGATCCGCATAATCTGGGCGCGTGCGTGCGTACTGCGGAAGCAAGCGGTTGCGCGGCTGTTATTGTTCCGAAGGATCATGCTGCCGACTTGTACTCGCCGGTAGTGGCAAAATCAGCTTGTGGCGCACTGGCACGATTACCTGTGTTGCAGGTGACTAATTTAAAACGCTGTATTGAACAGTTGCAGCATAAGGGATTCTGGACTGTCGGACTGGCCGGAGAAGCGGATGCTTCAATTTATGATGTGAACCTGTCAGGGGCAACGGCTGTGGTGATGGGATCGGAAGGTAAGGGGATAAGGCGGCTGGTGCGGGAGACCTGCGATCAGTTGATCAGGATTCCCATGCCGGGTTTGGTCGAGTCGTTAAATGTATCGGTGGCGACCGGTGTGGCGCTGTTTGAAATCAACAGGCAGCGCGACGCAGGGTGAGAGGTCAGGCGGCAACTTTTTCAGTTGTTTCAGGTTTTGAGATCCGGACAAACTTTTGACTGCAATACTGACACTGACCAGAACCGGTTTTCAGGCTGATATATACTAACGGATGTTGCCCGTTATCGGAACAGGAAACGATTTCTTCTGTTGCCTTGATGGTGTCGTTGCGCATTGGTGTGCCCCCGTACATGATCTATATCCCTATGAAAAAGCGGGCGAATTGTGTCGGGGGAGCTTTTAATGTCAAGGTTCGTGCGGCAATGATGGCGAGGAGTGGATAATGAATGGAACCGACAGAGTGCTGATTGAAGGCCTTGAAGTGCGTACCGTGATTGGCATTTACGACTGGGAGCGTGAAATCCGGCAGACCGTACGTCTTGACTTGGAAATGGCATGGGATATTTCCAGAGCAGCACAAACAGACAGCATTGAAGATACGCTGGATTATAAAGCCGTATCCAAGCGGTTGATTGCCTTTGTTGAGTCATCCAGCTTTGGTTTGATCGAATCGCTGGCTGAGCATTGTGCTGATATTGTACTTCATGAGTTCGGTGTGCTCTGGCTGCGATTGAAGATGTCCAAGCCCGGTGCAGTGCGAGGCAGTGAGAATGTCGCGGTGCTGATTGAAAGGGCTAGTCATGGCTGATGTGCTGGTGGGTATGGGCTCCAATATCGAGCCTGAAGATAATTTATTGAGGGCAGCAGCAGCGCTGCGCGCCGAGTTCGGGCATGTGAAATTTTCATCTGTCTATCGCTCGCCAGCAATTGGCATGGATGGCGATGATTTTCTCAATGCCTGTTGTGTGTTTCATTCAAATCTCGCCCAGTCCGATTTGCGCCGCCGTATGAAAATGCTGGAAGATACTCAGGGGCGTGATCGCTCCTGCGGTTCATGGAAGCCGCGCACACTTGATCTGGATATATTGATGTATGACGGAGAGG
>CAZWWF010000150.1:0-3476 GCA_964636805.1 uncultured Zetaproteobacteria bacterium | reverse complement strand
GCGGATACGATTGTGCAACGGATGGTTCCGGCTTCCGAGGTGGATGTTGAGGGGCTCAATGGAGAAATAAACCGGATGAAACTGGATATTCGTCTGTACATGCATGGTGAGAAGCTGATTGCCTTGGCCGGACGTGTGTGGCTCGGGCAGGTGACAAATTTCCGCCAGGCGGGCAGTGGCTGGGTACCGATTGGAATTACAGCATAAACCTGTATTCCGATATGACCTGTTATGAAGCGTGAACTGTCCATTGCTATCATTATACCTGTTTTCAATGAGGCAGCTGTGTTGCCGGAATTGACAGAACGGTTGCAGGCTGTTGGTGCAGATGAGTTGATATTTGTGGATGGTGGTTCCTATGATGAGAGCCGCCGCCTGCTTGAATATTCCGGGGTTCGCTGGCTGCAATCTGAGCCCGAAAGGGCAACCCAGATGAATGCCGGCGCAGAAGGTTGTATTAGCGATATTCTTCTTTTTATTCATGCTGATACGATTATTGGTTATAGTAATATATCAGTTGTACGTGAAACGATGAAAGATGATTCTTATGTCGGTGGGCGGTTTGATGTGCGTTTGTCCGGAAATAATATCGCCTTTCGTATGATCGAGTGGTTGATCAATATGCGCTCCCGTCTGACCGGCATCAGTACAGGAGATCAGTGCCAGTTTGTTCGTCGTTCTGTTTTTGAACAGATGGGCGGTTTCCCGGAACAGCCACTGATGGAGGATATTGAATTCTCCAGACGGTTGAAAAGGCAGGGGCGTATTGCCTGTTTGAATGAAACCGTGATAACAAGCAGTCGCCGTTGGGAACAGCATGGTATCGTGGCCACTGTATGGCTGATGTGGAAACTGCGCTTTCTCTACTGCTTCGGTGTATCCCCGGAAAAACTGGCGCAAATGTATCGGCAGGCACGCTGATGGAAATGGGTGGTATCCGGGTCATTGTTATGTGTAAGGCACCTGTTCCCGGTGGCGTAAAAACGCGTTTGATGTCCCGTTATTCAGCAGAGCAGGCAGCAGAATGGCATGCTGCCATGGCTACGACTGTGATTGAGCGTGCAAAACGTTTGTTCGATGATGTGGTGATTGCAGCTGATGATCCAGAACATGATTTTTTCACCGGATTCGGTTTACCTGTGACGATTCAGGCTGAGGGCGATCTGGGTGATCGAATGAACCGACAGATTGAATGGGCATTTGCCGATGCTGTCAGCGCAGTTGTATTGCTGGGTACGGATTCGCCACATATGCCGGAATCGCGTCTTCTTGCAGCGGTAGATGCATTGAAATATGCCGACGTGGTACTCGGCCCGGTTGAGGATGGAGGTTATGACCTTGTGGCGATGAATCGTCCGTTGTCCATCTTTGCCGGTGTAATCTGGTCTTCCGATCAGGTGTTGCGTAAGACGATTGAGAACATTCAGCAACAGGATTTGACAGTTGCACAACTGGGCGTTGGATTCGATGTCGATTTTCCCGATGATATCGCGAGGGCAAAACAGGCCGGGTGGGTTTGACTCCGCTCTCACGGTTGATGAACTTTTCCGTAATCTAATGTTGTCCTTTCCACAAAGATTATCCTGTTCTGCTTAAGGAAGCGCTGATTAACTCAGTGTTTCCTTAAGGGCTTACAAAACCATGCGCTTACATGGTTGATTTTGGCTGTCTGTCCATGGGATATGCGGATCCTCCGAATTTTCATAGTATCCTTCATTTTTATCACTACAATTTTGAATAAGTGCAGTTCAGAGCGTCCGAATTAATGCATTGCGGTGATTTGTACCTTTTCCAGACGATGCGGCCGCGCTAGTGTTGCCGAACCGGGCGGGTGAGTCATGAGCTTACCCGTTTTCTGTGTCCGGATACGGACTTTTCCGTTCAAGGAGTTGAATCAAGCGCATGCCATGTCGAACTGATATTCAATCCATTATGATTTTAGGTGCCGGGCCAATTGTGATTGGTCAGGCTTGCGAATTTGATTATTCCGGTGTCCAGGCCTGTAAGGCACTGAAAGAAGAGGGGTTCCGGGTGATTCTGGTGAACTCCAATCCGGCTACGATCATGACTGATCCGGAATTTGCCGATGCCACGTATATCGAACCTGTCACATGGGAAGTGGTGGCGAAAATCATTGAGAAAGAGCGTCCGGATGCAATTTTACCCACCATGGGCGGGCAGACGGCGCTGAACTGCGCACTTTCCCTGAACAAACATGGCATACTGGAAAAATTCGGTGTTCACCTGATTGGTGCGCAACCCGACGCCATTGATAAGGCGGAAGATCGCGAACGCTTCAAAAAAGCCATGGATCATATCGGGCTGGAAATGGCGCGTGGCGGTTTTGCCCATTCAATGGATGAGGCGCGTGATTTGGCGAGCGATATCGGTTATCCGATTATTATTCGTCCGTCGTTCACACTCGGTGGTTCCGGCGGCGGAATTGCCTACAACCCTGACGAGTTCGAACAGATTGCCGCATCGGGACTGGATGCTTCGCCGACAGATGAGATTCTGGTTGAGGAATCTATCATTGGCTGGAAAGAGTTTGAGATGGAAGTGATGCGTGATCGGGCGGATAACTGTGTCATCATTTGCTCGATCGAAAATCTTGATCCGATGGGCGTACACACCGGCGATTCGATCACTGTCGCACCTGCCCAGACACTGACCGACAAGGAATATCAGCGCATGCGCGATGCTTCCATTGCGATTTTACGCGAAATCGGTGTGGAGACCGGTGGTTCCAATGTACAGTTTGCAGTCAATCCTGTGGATGGCCGGTTGATTGTCATTGAAATGAATCCGCGCGTGTCGCGATCTTCGGCTCTGGCTTCAAAAGCAACCGGTTTCCCGATTGCCAAAATTGCTGCCAAACTGGCAGTGGGTTATACGCTGGATGAAATTCGTAACGATATTACTGGTGAAACATCGGCGGCATTCGAACCGACCATTGATTATGTGGTGACCAAGTTACCGAGGTTTGCCTTTGAAAAGTTCCCGGGTGCGGATTGCCGTTTAACCACCCAGATGAAATCAGTCGGTGAAGTGATGGCCATTGGTCGCAGCTTTACCGAAAGTCTGGGCAAGGCCATGCGCGGTCTGGAAACAGGCTCCTGCGGTTTTGATAAATCCATCCCGGATGATGAAGATGCAGACCGTTTTCTGCAGGAAAAGCTGGCTGTTCCCGGCGCAGAACGTTTGTGGTGGTTGGGTGAGGCTTTGCGTATCGGCTGGCCGGAAGCGCGTGTCTTTGATGTGACACGCATTGATCCGTGGTTTATCCGCGAGATTGCGGTGGTCATCAAGCTGGAAAGATCACTGTCGGATCGTGACGTGGCTTCACTTAGTGCTGTCGAGTGGAAACAGGCCAAGCGCGAAGGGCTTTCCGATTCACGGCTGGCAGAACTGCTGGACAGTGATGAGCTGACGGTTCGTCAGACGCGGCAAGCTGCCGGAGTCAATCCGGTCTTTAA
>CAZWWF010000149.1:0-3477 GCA_964636805.1 uncultured Zetaproteobacteria bacterium | reverse complement strand
GGGCCGGTGAGTGCTGCCAGTGCTGCTTTTTGGGCAATGGCATTGGGGTTGGAGGTGCTCTGCCCCTGAATTTTGGTCATCGCCTTGATAATTACAGAAGGGCCTGCACAAAAGCCGATGCGCCAACCTGTCATGCAGAAGGCCTTGGAGACGCCGTTGAAGGTGATTGTCTGGTCTTTCAGATCGGGATTTACCTGAGCAAAGGTTGCGAATGTTTTGCCGTCAAAGAGGATCTTTTCGTACATATCATCGGTGGCGACAAGTAAATCAGGGTGTTTGCGTACCACATCACCAATGGCTTTCAATTCTTCAGCCGAGTAGACCATACCTGTTGGGTTGGATGGCGAATTAAGAAACAGGATTTTGCAACGGGGACATAACACTTCATCCAGTTGTGCCGCCGTGATTTTGAAATTTGCTTCAGACGTGGTAGGCACGATGACGGGCGTTCCTTCCGCCAGTTTGACCATATCGGGATAGGATACCCAGTAGGGAGCGGGAATAATGGCTTTCTCACCCGGGTTGATCACAGCCATCAGCAGATTATAGATGCACTGTTTGCCACCAGTGGAGACAAGCACGTCATCCGCACTGTAATCCAGATCATTATCCTGCTTGAATTTTTCAGCAATGACCTGACGCAGTGCCGGAATGCCGGCGACAGCCGTGTAACGGGTAAAGCCGGAGTTGATGGCCTCTATACCTGCCTCACGGGCAGCTTTGGGTGTTTCAAAATCAGGCTCACCGACCGACAATGAAATGATACTTTTGCCAGCCGCTCGCATTTCTGCCGCCTTGGCAGTAATGGCCAGCGTGGCTGATGGTTTTATTTGTTGGACACGATTCGATAATCTTCTCATGACATAATCCTGCCACGCAGGAAAGAATGCTCAAGTCTATTTCGTTATTAGGGAAATGCTGCGTTTATTAAGGTCTGTAAATAAAAAATGCAGTGGTTGCTTTGCAGGTAACAGGAAAAACGATGTTTTTTTTCACTTACAACCCAGTGAGTGTTTTTTGCAGCGGATGGTTTCTCTGCTTCGTATTTCTCAGCTTTAAGATTATTATGTTCGCATGCGTTTATTTGCTGCCGTGGAGCTTCCGGAGGATGTCAGAGAAGTGTTATCTGACTGGTGGCTGGAGGCATCCGGATATCTGAAGCCGTCAGACTGGCGGCCTGTTCCCTCCCGTTTATGGCATTTGACGCTGGCTTTTTACGGTGATGTCGCGTCTGATGATGCCGATGATCTGTCTGAACATCTGTCCGCCTGTGTTGAAAATATGCAATTCATTTATCTCTGTACAGGTGGTTTCGGCGTATTTCCCAAGCCAGCGCGTCCGCGTGTTTTCTGGGCAGGTGTTGAGGATGCTGATGGTGGTAAATCATTAAAGCATCTTGCCCATTGTTGCAGGCGGGCCGGGCATGCTACCGTTCGCAAGCGTACAGCCAAAGAGACAGCTTTTCGCGGTCATATTACCATAGCTCGAGCCAGGGCTTATCCGAAGACTCTGGGGGCAGAGGTGGTAAACATGATTCCGAACGTGCCGGAAATCCGATGGTGTGCAGATCATTTAAGCCTGTTTCAGTCCATCCTTAGACCGGAAGGGCCGCAATATCGGCGATTGGAAACATTTTATTTTTGATGATTTCATAAAATAAAATCATCATCACGCCAATTGGCATGACGTGAAAAGGCCCGGGATGTTTTTTTGCGACGCTATCAACTATTAACGCCTGATGCGCACCCATGCGCTAAATCAGGGATGAGGGGACATATGTCAGATAAATCCAAAGCGCTGGAAACAGCCTTGAGTCAAATTGAACGACAGTTCGGCAAGGGCACCGTGATGCGTTTGGGCGATCAGGGTAAGGTGGCCGTGGATGTGATACCCAGCGGCTCATTGGCGCTGGATGCAGCACTCGGCGTCGGCGGTTATCCGCGTGGCCGCGTTATTGAAATTTACGGGCCGGAATCTTCCGGTAAAACCACGCTGGCGCTTCATGCGATTGCCGAAGCGCAGAAACTGGGTGGGCAGGCTGCTTTTGTGGATGCCGAGCATGCACTGGATCCGACTTATGCCGAGAATCTGGGTGTGGATGTCGAAAACCTGCTGGTCTCTCAACCCGATTCGGGTGAACAGGCATTGGAGGTGGTCGATATGCTGACCCGCTCCGGTGCACTCGATATTATCGTGGTCGATTCGGTGGCGGCGCTCACTCCCAAGGCGGAACTCGAAGGCGATATGGGCGACTCGCACATGGGGCTGCATGCGCGGCTGATGAGCCAGGCGCTGCGTAAGCTGACCGGTTCGATTTCCCGCTCCAACAGCACCATCGTGTTCATCAACCAGATTCGCATGAAAATCGGTGTGATGTTCGGTAATCCGGAAACCACCACCGGCGGCAATGCCTTGAAGTTCTATGCTTCCGTGCGGCTCGATATACGCCGTATCGGTGCGATCAAGAAGGGCGATGAAGTATTGGGCAATGATACCCGCGTCAAAGTGGTCAAGAATAAGATGGCACCGCCGTTTAAACAGGCGAATTTCTCGATCATGTATGGCGAGGGCGTATCGCATGCCGGCGAAGTGCTGGATATGGG
This sequence comes from uncultured Zetaproteobacteria bacterium, assembly GCA_964636805.1. Lineage (GTDB taxonomy): Bacteria > Pseudomonadota > Zetaproteobacteria > Mariprofundales > Mariprofundaceae > Mariprofundus. Next base: position 874 of record CAZWWF010000149.1, on the reverse strand, counting down.
TGTGAAATACGGTTTCGTGAATAAGAGCGGCGCATGGTATGCCAAGGATAATGAAAAAATCGGTCAGGGTCGCGATAACGCGATCAAGTTCCTGAAGGAGAACCCCGACATGCTGGCGGAAGTGGAAGCCAAAGTGCGGGCCGAACTGGGCATGGGCGCTGAGACGGAGGCCGCTGAATAACGTCTTGTATGGAATGTTCTAAACAACAATTGGCGGCCTATGATTATGCTGTACGCCTGCTTGCCAATCGTGAATTTTGTGAGTTTGAGATGCGCCAGCGGTTGGCAAGGCGCGAGTTTGAGGATGAGACCATTGACTGGGCGATAAGTCGCCTTCAGCAAGACGGTTATCTCAGTGAATTACGTTATGCCGAGGCCTATTTGCGCTCCCGTTTGAAAAAAGGCGAAGCGCCGTGGCTGGCAGCCAGGCGGGCAGAACAGAAAGGGGCGCAGTCTGCTGCTGTACAAGCTGCATTGACTGAGCTGACCGAGTGTTACGATGCCGGGCAGGCGGCGCGGGAACTGATGTTGGCGCGCGATCCGGCCGGATTACGATTTGAGGATGAGCGGGTGTGGCAGCGTCAGGCCCGTTTTTTGCGGAATAAAGGCTTTGCAACTGATATTATTCTGCGCGTATTGAATGATAGGGCATAGTTTTTTACCGTAAAGGATGCACGGCAGGCAAGGGGAAAACAAAGGCAGAATCGGATTTATATTTACCTGTGTTTATCTGTGTCCGTCTGTGGTTCGATTATAAAACGGAGGTTTCCCGGTGAAGACATCCGAGATTCGTCAAAAATTTCTGGAATATTTTGCCTCGAAGGGGCATCAGGTGGTGGAATCCAGTTCGCTGGTGCCGCATGGCGACCCGACG
>CAZWWF010000148.1:0-3490 GCA_964636805.1 uncultured Zetaproteobacteria bacterium | reverse complement strand
TGCAACGGCAGACTGCATCATTGCACATGAAAATCATCATCAGGAGAAGGCGATGGTCGGCGCCAACATGAATCCACTTACTTTGAGGGTAAAAAAGCGTCTTTAAGCCATGGGGATATAGTGTATATTGATGAAAATTAAGAAGAAACAAGGGTTTAGCCTGGTCCAACTCCGGATGACTGTCCGGCGATTGTGATCAGCCTTGAAATAAATCAATAAGTTATACCTGACCCTTTCACTCAAAAACTTGCACATTCACCTTTTGGATAAGTCAAGCCAGGCACCGTTATTAATTACTCAAGGACTGGGCAGAAAAGAACGGCATCACACTCGATTTTATCCAGCCCGGGAGCCCGCAACAAAATGTTTATGTCGAACGCTATAACCGCACGGTACGATATGATTGGCTGGCGCAATATATTTTCAAAAGCATTGGCCAAGTACAGGAATATGCTACCCAATGGTTATGGACGTACAATAATGAGCGACCTAATATGGCCATCGGCGGTATAACGCCAATTCAAAAATTGGCGTTAGCTGCTTAACCTCTACTTGTAACTTCGGTTATAAATGGGGGGATTACCCCTGACCGGGACGAGAACGGCAAATGATTTCGAAAGTATTGATGCCGAATGGATGAAAAAACTCATCCGTAATGGCGTGGCTGGGACACTGAAACGTTTACCGTTTATCCGACACCATCATGAGGCGGCCAGCGATTCATCCGTGCCGACCTCGGAGACAACCATGAACCCGGTCAAGGCAACAGAGCAAACGCGGAGGAAAACCACAAGCAATTAGACAACATTACTTAATTCTCTTCCATCAGCGGGTGATAGGATCTTTACACTGTCTATCATGCGGCAATCGCCCCGGGCGAATAGCGGCGACGCGCAGCAGGCTTAATGCGGGGCCGGAGGGTTTGCGCCGGCCCTGTTCCCAATCCTGAACGGTACGCATGCTTACACCGAGCATGGCTGCAAATGTACTCTGGCTGGCATGCATGCTTTTTCGAATTGCTGTCACATCCGGAATCATCACAGCCTTACGGGTAGCCTGGCCTTGTTTAATGGCTTTCAATCCTTCCAGGATTTCACTGCCAATATCACGTTTATCCATATTCGATTTCCTCTTTGATCGCTTTGAGCACATGTGCAGGAATGCTTTCAGCTTCATTTTTGGCATACAGTGTCAACATCCATATTTCCGAGGCGCTTTTGCGCCAGTAATAGATAATCCGCAAACCGCCGCGTTTGCCTCGTCCGCTACCGGCCCAGCGCATTTTACGAACACCGCCACTGCCCGGAATCACTGCGCCTGCCTCAGGGGCAAGGCCAGAGCCCACTGCAATGTTGTGTAAGCTTCATCATCCATATAATTCGGTAGCTGCCGTGAAAATACCGGTGCCTCGATAAAAGTTACCAACGAACTATACGGCAACGCCGTAGCCATGTCAGCTATCTTCCATCAGCATCATAATCAAATCAGTTGCATCGGGGTCAATCCCTGCCTGAAAAAACAGGGTAGTGATTTGGCCGCGATGATGGGTTTGGTGGTTGAACAAATGTTGCCGCAATGCGCCTAGCGGTTGCTGATGTTTTTCTCCGGCCATGTTCCGGTAGCGAATGGGTGTTGCCAATATCTCATCATTCCATGTGTCGCTGAAATCCAGAATCAGGGCATCCATCTCTTCGCGTTTGGTGCGGAGTGCCTGAATATCGTCGAATAAAATATCGCGCAGGCTGGTGGGCATAGACATTTCACGTACCGGGGCCAGTGCATCTTTGCACAGCTTCGAGGAAGAAAAGTGGCGCAGCCAGAACATGTCGCCGACCAGAATATGATTGAGCGTGCCGAGGATCGAGCCGAAGAAGGCACCGCGATCTTTGGCGATTTCGGCAGCAGGCAACAACTGTACCTTGTCATACAGTCGCCGGTTCACCCATTGGTTGTATCGCGCCATGCGTGTCAGGTAGCCGGTCATCAGCGTCTCCCTAAATCGTAGAGAAAACCAGAGTACAACATCACACGACTTTATCCAGTGTCAGTGGCTCGGTGCTGGTCTTCCCTCCAAAATAAAAAAAGGCTGCTACCCCAATGGATAACAGCCTTATTCGTTGTCTCGGGCAGGATGACATCCTACCCAACAAGCTTACATGTTTTATATACTATCCACACTTGGAATCGCCGCATTCCAGGCAAGTATTACAATTATCCAGACGAACCACGGCCATGGCACCGCATTTGTCGCACTGGTTGCCTTTGGCGATACCGTCAGCACCGAGTTTTTCTTCGGCTTCACGGCGCTTGGCTTCCAGTTCAGGGGTGTTGAGCTGGCCTTCCATCATGCCGATCGAGACCAGATGCTGCTGGATCACTTCGCCGATTTCGGCAACGATGGATGGCATGTATTTGCCGCCGCGTTTGTAGTAACCGCCGCGGGGATCGAATACCGCTTTCAATTCTTCGACCAGGAAGGTGACATCGCCTCCCTTGCGGAAGATGGCGGAGGTGATGCGGGTCAGCGCCACAATCCACATGAAATGTTCCATGTTCTTGGAGTTGATGAAGATTTCGAACGGGCGGCGATGCTCTTCCGGTGTGCCGGCATTCATCACCACATCATTGATGGTGATATACATGGCATGATCGCTCATCGGCGTTTTGATCTTGTAGGTGCTGCCTTCAAGAATATCGTCGCGCTCCAGCAGGGGCGCGATAGCGGTGACTGTCGTCTCTTCCTGCGCGGTCTCATCTTCCGGTTTTTTCACCTCATAAGCGGTGATTTTCCTGTCAATTTGGATGCTCATTGTTTACCTCCATGCATGGCCAGAATCTTTTGCATCTGCACATGCCCGAAATAGTGCAGCGAGTTCGCATGATTGTTTTTCATGCCCGGACGCTGTGGCCGGTGATTGCGGGTGTTCTCAAATCCGTTCGATAACACAGGAGAACCAGTCAATACCCACAGGTTTATCGGCGGGAACCTGAGTTCCGGCCATTCAATGTGTGTCGTTGCAGATGAGACAGGAAATGCAGAGTCATTGAACTGCTTCATACTTCCTCCTCATCCTGCTGCGTTTGCGGCACACGCAGTTAAAGGGGAAGGGCATGGATGCCCGCACACCCCCGTATCCACATTAAAACTTCCCGTAATACCCCTCTTTGAGTGCATCAAAGAGGTTGGCGGCGCTGTGTGTTTCGCCGTCGTATTCGATTTCTTCATTACCCTTGGCTTCTACCACGGTGCCGTCATCCAGCGTGAATTTATACGTGGTGTTGGCCAGATCCTCTTCCTTGACCAGTACGCCCTGGAAGGCTTCCGGATTAAAGCGGAATGTGGTGCAGCCTTTCAGACCCTGCTCATAGGCATAGAGGTAGATATTCTTGAAATCCTCATAAGGGAAATCGGTTGGCACATTGGCTGTTTTGGAGATGGATGAATCGACCCAGCGCTGTGCAGCAGCCTGAATATCGACATGCTGTTTCG
>CAZWWF010000147.1:0-3517 GCA_964636805.1 uncultured Zetaproteobacteria bacterium | reverse complement strand
ATGCTTACAAGTGTTGCAAAAATTGAGGCTCCGCGTTCTACCGCTTCAAAGCGTTGAGGCAAACGCTGCACCATGCGCGTTAATGCACCATCGATTTTCATGCCGATGATAGACTGATAGGAGCCGGTCATGCCAATATCGGATTGATATGCTGTACCTGAAGCGTGAATGATTTCATCGCAGGTTGGCACATGCGTGTGTGTACCATAAACAAATGAGACACGGCCATCCAGATACCACCCCATACCCATTTTTTCGCTGGTGGCTTCGGCATGCATATCTACCAGAATGGCACTGACATCATCAGGGATCTCATCCATAGCCCGATCTGCAGCCGCAAACGGGCAATCCCATGGGCCCATAAAGGTCTGGCCAATCAAATTAATGACTGCCACTTTATAGCCTGCGGCAGTTTCCTGCACTGTCCAGCCACGCCCTGGTGCAAAGTTTGTGAAATTCATCGGACGAACATAGCGATCATCCTCCTCGATGTGTTGGAGGAAATCACGTTGATCCCAGCAATGGTTGCCATTGGTAAAGACATCTACGCCTATTGCAAACATTTCATCGGCCACTCTTTCGGTCAGGCCAAACCCGTGAGCCAGGTTTTCCCCATTGGCCACTACAAAATCAACCTGATGCATATCAATCAACGATGGCAAATGTTCTGTCAAAGCGCGTCGTCCAGCCTTGCCGAGGATATCTCCAATCACCAGAATTTTCATATCTTCAGGCATTCAATTACCTCTTTTTCAGTTATCACACAATCCATCGGCGCATCATGCCCGTCAGCCGGAATATATGCGACCTCCTGGCCAGAAAAAGCCAGTCCTATCACCTGAATCAGCTGGTGACGATGCTGGCCAAGCCAGTAGTCAAAACATCCCTTTCCCATTCCGAGACGATTACCTTGCCGGTCAAATGCTGCCATAGGGCAGAGCAGCACTGTCTTTTGATGACCTGTCCAGAGCATACCGGATGCTGGTTCTGAAATCCCGAACAATCCGTTTTTCCATTTTGTTTCTGGTGTGGTCAAAAGCCATTCCATATGTTCATGATGATGGGTGACTGGAGCAAAAACCTGATAGCTTGGTAACTGAAACAGACTTTCCGTGCTTACCTCCGATGGGAGTGAGCGATAAACCAGCAGATTGGCAGGGCTATTCGGGTTGCTCTGCAGGTGAGCGATCAATGTCTCGAGGATGATCTCCGAGTTTCTCTGGCGCTCATTGCCTGGCATGTTTTTCCTGTATGCCAGCGAAGAAGCTCTGAGTGTATTTTTATCAGCTGGTTTATTCATGCGTGGGGGGCATATGTTTGAGACATGCCTGAAAAGTGGAATGAAGGGAATCATGCGTATCCGGGCGGGGGAAAAGGGCACCCCCGCGCTGACGTAATGGCATATAGTCGCCGAACCCTCTAACAAGAGGTGGGCGCCGCACCTCGGCCTCAGGTATCCCGAAAGGGGGACGCGCATGGCCAAAGTAGGTAAGCTCCCATTCGACAAGTATCGGCTCAGGCAACATGAATGCCACTCGCTCAACGCAGGGGCGCTTTTGCTAAACCCTCTGCTTGTAATACTACTCCGTCCAGTTCAGATATCAAGCCTTCCAGACCATCAATTTTTGTCTGGTCGCTTTTAAGTAATTCTCCGGCCAGGTTCAGGGATACCAGCGCCAGCAAACGGTCGGAAGCCACTGATGCCCCCATATTTCTGAGTTCATCAACATGTTTCTGGACCATCTCCGCAGCAGCCAAAACCTGATCGGGGTCTTCATCGGTCAGAATTGAAAAATTGCGCCCCATGAGTGTGATATCAACCGAATGGCTCATGATGCTTCACCCTGCCCGATCATTAGCTCGTCCAGTTTTTCCATGGCGTGTTCTACCCGGGCTTTTGCTTCCAGTCGTCCTGTTTGAAGATTTTCCAGTTCACATTCCAGCTGTCGAACCTGGTCTCGCCGTTTGCGGAGCTCATTTTCGGCAATACGCACGACTTCACGCATACGGTGGTTATCGGCAATTATTTGCTCCATGTTGCGGCGAATGGTGGCCAGATGTTCAGTTAAAGCCTGAATTCGTTCTTCCAGAGCCTGTTGAGGATTATTCTGCATGCATGACATTGAAGCACTTTCAATCGATGAATTCAAGCGATAACCGACTGAATGTTTGCAGCCATTGTCTGAAATGGGCGGGGACGAGCCCGTACTTGCAAGTTATTCTTTAATCCGTGTATGATAGGTCGTTAAAATCAAGGTGGGGGTTTCCATGGCAATCGATTATTCATGGCTTGAAGACAAGATTTTGAGACGAAAACTGAATGAAGATGAGCGAGGCAAACTCGATCGCTTGCTAATCGAAAAAACTTTTTTCAAAAACGACAATATTTTAACACAAGGGCAGCCGGGCGGTGTGCTGTATATTTTGCGTTCGGGTTTGGCTGAAATCAGTGCTGAGTGTAATGGCCAGCAAATGCATATCGCTACCAGCAGGGAAGGTGCATTGTTCGGTGAAATTACTTTTCTGACCGGTGATTCGGCAACAGCAACAGTTACCGCTGTGGAAGATTGTGTTGTATATAAACTCAACCGGGATGATTGCTCAGAACTGATGCAAACCGAGCCCGAACTGGTCTATGCATTTATGGCTTATATGCTGGTTCATGCCGGCAAAGTGATTCGTTCGAGGAATCAGGACCATGCAAATATGCTTCAATACATGAGTTCATCACATAAGTAATTTTCATTAACTCCAGATAAAAAAACCTGCGGCGACCACCCGCAGGCTTTTTTGTTGGTTAAGTTCTGGCTGGGCTGAATGACGGATAGTTTTTGGTGTTTTATGTCCTGTATAAGGAAATGACCCATCCTGCTGATTGACACGCAAGTCCACTATAGCAGTCTTCGCGGCCTTTTTAACTGAACCTTCACCAACAAAGAGAGACTTATGACACCTGATGACCTGAATATTGACTTTGAGGAAGGGGGGATTTTGACGACCAGACAGGTAGACAAAGTCATCCTGAGCAAGGGAGCATGGACAACGATTCTGTTCCGTTATCAGAATTGGGATCAGGCCAGTGAATCTTATGGCGAGGATAAATTTACTATTCGCCGTTACCAGAAACGTAATGGCGAATATACACCGCGTTCCAAATTCAATATAACCAATGCCAAGCAGGCCCGAATGATTGTTGAAACGCTGCAAGGCTGGACTGACACAAAATAAGTAGCGGGGAACTACCTTCTACATATCCGGTTTGATTTGCTGCATTGTGGTTTTTGCGGCTAGATCGATGTTTTCCGGCACTCAGGTTATTTCAATTTCAAACGCAATCACTAGAATCCTGCGCTCTTGGCTCAGCTGGATAGAGCATCAGCCTCCGAAGCTAATAGTCAGAAGGCTGTGGCTGAATTAGACTTGGGCTCACAATCTGATAAGCACCCTTAGCTCAGCTGGATAGAGCATCGGCCTCCGAAGCCGAAGGCCAGTGGTTCGAATCCACTAGGGTGCACCA
>CAZWWF010000146.1:0-3543 GCA_964636805.1 uncultured Zetaproteobacteria bacterium | reverse complement strand
GCATTCGATGGGGAAACAGGCAATTCGCACAATCAATATGGTATGGCTCGGTATTGTTCTGGCAATAGCATACTGGCCTTTTGAAGCCATTGTGGATGCAATTCTCAGTGGAGAAGGCACTTTTTCTGAGCAATCTGTTCACATCCGATCTCAATGAGTTATGGATGCGCATTGCTATCAGCACACTGATTATCGGCATCAGTATTTACGCACGCAGAATGATCAGTGTTCAACAGGGTTTGGTAGAGCAAACCAGTCGGCTCAACCGGTTACTCCGGTTCCTCAGTGAAGTGAATCAGCATGTGCAGCGACGGCGTAACTCTCAGGAAATGTTCGATGAAATCTGCAATGCCGCGGTGGAATTTGGCGGTTTTCATTTTGCCTGGGTGGGCGTTGCTGAAGCAGGACGCGGTGGAATAAAACCAGTGGCGCTGGCGGCTTGCAGCGATGCCTGCAGGCAGTCCGTGGCACAGGCATCTGCAGGAGACCATGTAGCTTGTGGTATGGCGATGCAAGCCATGGTTGAGGCTAAACCGGCTTATTGCAATGAACTGAAGAATTCAGATTGCAAAGCAGCTTGGCGTGTACCACTGCAGCAGTCCGGCTGTCAGTCTGCAGCCGCTTTTCCGATCAAACTGCAAAACAAACCCTTTGGTGTACTGGTCGTGTATACAGGGGATGCGGGTTTTTTTCACGATAAGGAAATTAGCATTGTGGCGGAGGCGGCAGATGATATCTCCTTCGCGATTACCAACCTCAAGCATCAGGATGAACAACAGAAGACGCAGAATATGTTGAAGCATATTGTCGAAGGAACCTCAGGAGCAGCTGGGGGTGTGTTTTTCCACGAGTTGACCCGCCATATTGCGGCTGCCCTGGATGTCGGTATTTGTTTTGTCGCCGAACTTCTGGATGACAGGGCACAATCGCTGGCAATTTTTAAAGATGGTGACTTTGAAGATAACTTTATAAAGTCAGTATCCGGTTCGCCTTGCGAGCAGGCGTCTGAGGGGAAAATGGTTGTTATAGAAAGCGAGGTGCAGGAAAAGTATCCAGGAGATCAATGGTTGCGGGATGTAGGGGCAGAGAGCTATATATGTCTGCCCTTTGTCGATCAGTCAGGCAAGGTGATCGGGTATTTGGGCATTGTAGATCGCAAGCCCATGAAGCATACAGAAACCATGCTGCCTGTATTAAAGGCTTTTTCGGTTCGGGCGGGTGTCGAGTTGCAACGTATGCAAACCGAGGAGGTACTCAGGGGACGGCTTGAAGAGCTGGAGCGTTTCCAGAAGGCAACGGCACAGCGCGAATTCCGCATCAAGGAATTGCGCGATGAAATTGCCCGACTCAAGGATACATTGGCTTTGCCGGTAGACAATGGGGAGGGGAAGGATGCCACAGATTGATATTACACAGGCTTTTGACAGCCCTACAGTGCTTTATGATGCCGGGGGGCATGCAGTCTATTGGTTGGGAATCAACGAGCCGACTTCCTTTCGCACCAACACGTATCTGATTCGCGATGGTGATCAGGCTATTCTGGTTGATCCGGGCCATCGTGCTTTCTTTCAGCAAGTAAAAGATCGCGTCACTCAGGTATTATCGCCGGAGCATGTGACGGGTATGATTATCTGTCATCAGGATCCTGACGTGGCTGCTTCGATGACAGACTGGCTGGAAATTAATCCGGATATGAAAGTATACACATCCCCGCGTGCGCAGGTTTTGATCCGGCACTACGGGCGGAGCGATTATCAGTACGTCGATGTTGAGACAGAGGCAGAGCTTGTCCTGTCATCCGGGGCTCATCTCAAATTTGTTCCGGCACCCTTTCTGCACTTCCCCGGCGCATTTGCTACCTATGATGATATGGCGCATGGCCTGTTTACAGGCGATGTGTTTGCTTCACTGGATGTGGGGATGAGCTTGTGGGCGGAAAATTTTACTGAGCTCAGGAGTAATATGAGACTGTTCCATACTGAATATATGGCCTCCAATATTGCCACGCGTGGTTTCACCCGGCAGCTGGACGGACTGGATATTGATACCCTGTTACCCCAGCACGGTTGTCTGATTGGCGGTGAAAATGTGCAACGCGCTATCGACTGGCTGGCACAGCTTCCATGTGGTACAGACCTGATCTATCCCGATCTGAGTTGAACGATTGCAAATGACGCCGAAGCAGATACAGGACTTGCAGCAACGAATACAGCAACTGGAGCTGGAAAACCGGCTGCTGCATGAGTCTCTGGCTCAGGCGGATCGGCTGAGCCAGAAATATACGGATTCTCTGGTGGCGATCAAACAAGCAAAAGAAACATTGCAGGAAAGAGATACCCTGATACAGGGGATTCTGGATTCTGCGATGGCTTGTATTATCGGCATGGATGAGGGAGGCCTCATCGTTGAATTCAATCATGCTGCCGAGAAGGTGTTCGGCTATGCGCGTGAGGATATATTGGGCCGGGAGCTGGCTGAGGTGATCATTCCTCCGGCCTTGCGCGAGAAGCATCGACAGGGGATGAAACGATGGCTGGCGGGCCATGCGGATCAATGGCTGAACAACCGCATGAAAACCATTGGCATGCGTGCCGATGGTTCGGAGTTTCCTGTCGAGCTATCCATCACCGCAGTGCAGCAGGGAGGCACATTACGTTTTTCAGGGTTTATCCGTGATATTTCCAGGGTGGAACAAATTGAGGAACAGTTGCAAAAGCGTGTTATGGAGGCAGAAGAAGCACGCCGGGCTATGCTGTTGATGCTGGAAGATCTGAATGAATCGACTGCGAATATTGAGCGGGTTAAGAATGAATGGGAGCAGACGTTCGACGCTGTCACCGATCCTATCTTTTCCCATGATGAAGATTTTCATATCATACGGGCTAATCGCGCCTATGCAGAGCATGCCGGTATGAGTATCCAGGAAATTATCGGTAAACCCTATTGGCAGGTGTTTCCCCGTCGTGAAGATCCGCTGCCCGGTTGTTTGCATGCCAGGGGAAAAGCGACAGCAGAAGCGGAAGAAGAAGTCCGGACAGAAAACGGCAAGGTCTTTCTGTCCCGGAGTTATGCCATGGGCGGAGAGAAGGGGAGGATTTTTGCCGTACACTTTATGGAAGATATCACCGAGCGCATGCAACTGGCTGGTAAGTTACGGGAGAGTCTGGAAGCTACCATTCAGGCCATTGCTTCTGCTGAGGAGGTGCGTGACCCGTATACAGCAGGGCATCAGGATCGCGTGGCGGAGATCGCTTGTGCTATTGGCAACGAAATGGGTTTACAGAAGGATCAGATTGAGGGTATCCGCATGGGTGGAAAAATTCACGATATCGGCAAGATTCATTTACCCTCTGAAATCCTGAGCAAGCCAACCCGGCTGACTGAAATTGAGTATACCTTGATTCAGTCGCATCCGGAAGTTGGCTACGATCTTCTCAAGGATATCGATTTTCCCTGGCCGGTGGCTGATATTGCCTATCAACACCACGAGCGTATGGATGGATCGGGATATCCGCAAGGGCTGAAGGGTGAGGGCATCTGCCT
>CAZWWF010000145.1:0-3566 GCA_964636805.1 uncultured Zetaproteobacteria bacterium | reverse complement strand
AACGTCTTATCACAGTGATTGACAAGCCGGCGCAGCAGGTGCTGATTGAAGCACGCATTGTGGAGGCTTCGGATACATTTTCACGTGATCTGGGTGTGAAGTGGGGCGGTACGTATAATGATCCCGGAAGTTCAAAAAATCGCTTTACACATACAATAAATGGGGCCTCAACAGGAACAAATATTGTGGATTTAGGCGCTGCCGTCGGTGCGGGTGCGGGCGGTGCGATCGGTTATTCGCTGGGCACACTAAGTGGTGCGCTGAATCTGAATCTGGAGCTTTCTGCCGCAGAGACAGAAGGAGAGATCAAGGTAGTATCCAGTCCGCGCGTGTTTACCAGCAATCTGCAGGAAGCCCTTATCGAAGAGGATAAGCAAATTCCGTTTAGACAGACGACTTTTGCCGGTGGTGTCGCAACGACTGCGACAGTGCTGCAAAGTGCCAAGCTGACTTTGAAGGTAACACCGCAGATTACAGCTGATAAGCGTATTATCATGCAATTGGTGGTCAATAAGGATACGCCAATCGATAACCCCATTCCCGGCGGTGACCCTACCATTGATAAAAAGACTGTGGTTACCAAGTTATTGGTGAAAAATGGCGAGACTGTAGTGCTAGGCGGAATTTATACACAGACCACCAGCGATCAGATTGATGGTATACCCGGTCTGATGAATATACCTATTATTGGCTATTTGTTCAGACATAAGCAGAAAAAGAATGACCGCAATGAGTTGCTGATATTTATTACGCCTACGATTGTTGGTGATGATATTCAGGTGAACTGACGCGAATTTTGACCATCATGTAGAAAAATGATTTTGATATGGGCGGCTTTTGGCCGCCCGTATTTATACCATTACTATAGCACACTAGAAGCAATCTCATCGGTTACGGCCAGCCCTTTTGTCGCTATATATACTGAGGTTTCAGTCACAGCAAGCTTTTTCCGGCTGTGCCATGGCTGCAAAGGCGTATGGAAATGTTGCCAGATATCGAAGCCGAATCGTTGCTTAAATCCCGTCCTGTTGATGCCGCTTTTTCGCCTGAGTCCGAGCCAGCATGCTTCTGCAGCAGCCTGTTGGCAGTTCAAGATATCTTTAGTGTTTGTGGCAACCCCCTGTTGCTCAACAGCTCTAATGTAAGACTCCGGGCTGCGCAGATTACTATAGCGAGTCATTCCCATGGCCGACTCTCCATTCGGTATATCCCACTTTCCTGAAGCACCTGCACCAATGCCGATATAGTCGTGATATAACCAGTATCCGTCATTATGGCGGCATTGCAGGCCGGGCCTGGAAAAATTGGATATTTCATAAGCATCATACCCGGCATCGGAAAGATACTTGCGGGTTTCAAAGAACATGGATAATGCCGTTTCATCATCAGGCAGTAGATAAGGTTTTTGTGCATGGGCGGCAGCCAGTCTGGTGTGCGGTTCGACGGTAAGTTGATAACAGGACAAGTGTTCCGGACATAGTTTGATGACTGAATGCAATGTGGTCAGCCATTCATGCAGGCTTTGTCCGGGTAGGCCATACATCAGGTCCAGGTTGATATTGCTGAAACCTGCATCGCGGCCGATATGATATGCCTGAATAGCTTCATCAGGCCCGTGGATGCGTTCCAGCCAGCGCAATTCTGCTGCATCCAGGCTCTGAATACCGATAGACAGACGGTTGATGCCAGCTTGCCGGTAGGCACGGAAATTGCCGGAGTCGGCAGTACCCGGATTGGCTTCCAGCGTGATTTCCGCATTATTCTCAATGCCGTAACAGTCGCGGGCGGTGTCAATGATTGCTCCAATCAGTGCAGGTGGAGCCAGAGAAGGTGTACCGCCACCAAAAAAAATGCTGTGCAGATTGCGGCCGGAAAATTGCGATGTGTTGCTCCAGTGTTTCAGTTCGGTAATCAGTGCGTTCCGGTAAGCATCCCAGTCGGGCTGTAAACGTTCATGTGAATTAAAATCGCAGTAATGGCATTTATGCAGGCAGAAAGGTATATGCACATACAGCTGTAGTGGAGAAGGGGCGAACAAAACTATTTTAGTACGACTTCGTAGTGCTCTACAGAAAATTGTTCATTACTTTCCAGTGAAATTTCTTTTTTCAGGAAATCTTCCAGTTGCAGCACACTTTCGTTTTCTATGCCCAGTAGCAGGTCAATAATATCAGGGTGTGCAATGACGGTCAGTTTTTCACACGGATAAGCACGTGCTTCCGCCACCACTTCGCGGAACAACTGATAACAGATGGTGGATGGACTTTTTGCCAGCCCGACACCGTGGCAGCGGCTGCACTCGGTCAACAAAATACGACCTAGGGAATCACGGGTGCGTTTGCGCGTCATTTCAACAAGTCCCAGCTCCGAGAACTGTACGATATGGTTTTTCGCTTTATCCCGTTTCAGTGCCTCTTCCAGAACCTCAATCAGCTTCAATTTGTTTTGCTCTTCCTGCATATCAATAAAGTCGACCACAATAATGCCACCCAGATTACGCAAGCGAAGCTGGTGTACAATTTCATGCACGGCTTCAAGGTTGGTTTTGAAGCCGGTTTCCTCCATATTCCTGGAGCCGACAAAGGAGCCTGAATTGACATCGATGGCAATTAACGCCTCGGTTTGATCAATAACAATATGGCCACCGGATTTCAGAGGTACACGACGTTGCAGTGCCCGTTCCATGGTTTCTTCGACGCCATAGACGTCAAAAATCGGACGGTTACCCGGATAGTAATAGAGTTTCTTGGCGACTTCCGGCATAAAACGGCGGGCAAATTTTTTCATCGTATCGTAAGCTTCGCGGGAGTCGATATGGATTTTTTCTACTTCAGCGTCGACATAATCGCGCATGACACGCAAATACAGGTTCAGCTCTTTATGAATCATGGAGCCGGGGGCGGAGTTCTTGGCTCTTTTTTCAATATCTGCCCATAATCGCAACAGAAAATCAAGATCCTGGCGTAATTCTGGTTCTTCTTTCCCTTCAGCAACAGTGCGAATAATAATGCCGCCCTGCTGCAGGTTCATGGATTTGCAGATATTCAGCAGCCGTTCACGCTCAACCGGGTCTTCAAGACGTCTGGCAATACCGATATGATCCAGATTTGGCATATAAACCAGATAACGACCGGGCAAGCCAATCTGGCTGGTCATGCGGGGTCCTTTGGAGGCAATGGGTTCACGGGACACCTGAACCATCAGATTCTGACCATCCTTGAGAAGGCCGGATATCGGTGGCGCATTACGGCGTGATGGTGAACTGTCGGAAGTTGCAGCCGCGTTGTCTGCTTCGTCAGTTTGTTCCATATCCTCCGTGAAGCTATCGACCTGTTGTTTGGCGGTTGCGATATCTCCGGCGTAAAGAAAGCCTGCTTTTTCCATGCCGATATCGATAAAGGCCGCTTGGATACCGGGCAGTACGCGCTGAACGCGACCTTTATAGATGTTACCTTTCAGGCCGCGTTCACGTTCAATATAAATTTCTTCAGGTTGTCCATTCTCAATACGTGCAATCCGTGTTTCAAACGGCGCCACGTTGACCAGTAATTCTACGCTCATGATGA
>CAZWWF010000144.1:0-3691 GCA_964636805.1 uncultured Zetaproteobacteria bacterium | reverse complement strand
GATCACAGGCACCAGCTTTCCATCACAGGCACTCATCAATGTCATCATGCCGGGGCCGTGACCTGCCAGCGGTGAATCCGAATGAATCACCACGCCGATCGTGATCGCCCCCTTGCGGTACGTCCGGCCATAACGGTTGTCATGATCCAGCACAGCTACAAAATCACCGAATCGCAGCTTGTCCATCCCATATTCTTCGACTGTCGTCTGATCATGACATAGAATATCGTAGTCACCAGTCGTCACCGACAGCGCCCCGATACCGGAACCCATGGCATGGCCGGGTACAATCACATGAACCGGCACTTCGATAGTCCCATCTTCCCGCTCTTTCAACCCCCATGCATCGAGCACATCCGGATCAAGGCTGTAGATATAAACATCCGGATGATCGAGCAGTTTTAGTCCCTGCCCATAACCCCGAATCAAAAATTTGTCATCACAGGTTAATTTATCGAGCGTCTCATCGGGGAAATCGAGCATCAGATGATCCACACCACCATGATGGCCCAATACAGTTCCCTTTTCACCTTTGGCAGCACCGGAAATCACCATAGCTTCATTGCCGCAACAGGCCAGAAACTGGTAACCGGCTTCAGCCTTGCGATTTTTGTGCGTCAACGTAGAAGAAACACCCGGTTCAATATGTTCACCGGCCCAGCCAAATACTGAATCGCCGATTTTTACGTTATACGTAATACCGCCCGTGGAAGGCCAGGCAAAGATTTCACCGGCCGCCCCGACCTCGAACGGAGCCCACTGGTTGGCAGGTGATACACCGCCCTGCACCGCGGTTTTGACCAGTTGTTCACGATTGGTTTTCAAGCTCATCAGCAACATCCTTTTTTGCCGCAATTCCAGGCAGGCATACTCATTGAATGTTCCAATTAATAGCGGATCGTACCCTGTTGCGCAATCAGCAGGCGTATTCCTGAAGGAAGCGCTTATAACTCAGCGCTTCTCTAATCAATCAGTGCTTTCAGTTTTTGTTTGTCACTGTCGGACGGATGATGGGTAATACCCAGTAAAATCGTAGCAAGCTCTTTTTCCTGCTCGCTGGCAGATGCATCGGCCTGCAATTGATGCAACTTGTTCGCATCGCTACCACCCACACTATGTCGCATGTTTTTCAAAGCATGGGCCAGTATTTTTTCACCAGTGCTTGTATGTTGATCCGCTATAATCCCGGCCAGTTTTTCCTGCTCGCTGCTGTCCGGATAATGATTCAAATGCATGATGATTGCAGCCATGGTACTTATACCCGTATCAGCAGCCTGCGCTGATACAATCGATACCAGAAACACAGCCGGTACAAGCAATAAATATTGTAATATTTTTTTCATCCGTATACCCCCATGTGAAAAATATATGTCCATCATAACACAATATGGTCGTTTTAGAGAAGAATCACATTACAGCTCCCACATGATTACCCTACGATTGAATGTTTTTCAAAAATAATTCTCGTGATATCTCGCGTGCACCGAGACTTTGTAAATGAGCGGTATAAAACTGGCAATCAATCAGCTTCCAATTACACTGCAGCGCCCGTTCGCACAATGCAGCCAATGCGAACTTTGATGCATCGACCTTAAGACTGAACATCGATTCAGCAAAAAACACTCCATGATGCAGTATCCCGTAGAGACCTCCAACCAGTTCGTTATTCTTCCAGACCTCAATCGAATGGGCATGCCCAAGCTGATGCATACGCTGATATGCCATTATCATATCCGGCATAATCCATGTCCCTGCCTCACCATGTCGCGGCACTTCAGCACATGCCCTGATGACATCATTGAATGATGTATCAAAAGACACCGAATAGATATTCTGCCTCATGCGACGTGCCAGCCGTTTTGAGCAATGAAACTCGGCAGGAAACAACACCATGCGCGGATCAGGCGACCACCAAAGCACCGGCTGACCTTCCGCATACCATGGAAAAATACCCTTTGCATACGCGGCCAATAATGTTTCCGGTTCAAGATTTCCGCCTGCAGCCAGCAAGCCGTCCTCATCGGCCTCTGACGGGTCAGGGAATACTATCATAGTTCGTGTACCCAATATTCAGACGCGGCAATCAGGTTAGCCCTCGCCCGGGCCATCGATTCCGACACGGACATATCGACTGTTCTGGCCGGGACAATACGATCAAAATAAGCTGAAAGGCGTTGCCTGTCCAGCACATCCCCGGAAATCAGGGCTACAGAAACACCTGCTTTTCTGGCCGCCTCGGCAACTTTTATCGGCAATTTGCCATTCAGCGTCTGGGCATCGCTTCTACCTTCGCCGGTCACCACCCAATCGACCGTATTTACCACCCGGTCAAAATTGCAGGCAGCCATGACATACTCTGCACCCGAAACAATTTGAGCTCCCAATAACTTCAAGGCAAAACCCAGGCCTCCGGCTGCACCTGCGCCCTCACCATTTTTCGCCGAAATTCCGAAAGCCTGTTCACACATGCCAGCCCAGTGCTGCATGGCTGTTTCGACTTCTGCCAACCTGTTGGGTCTAATACCTTTTTGAGGCCCATAAAGATGAACTGCCCCCGGATTACCGCATAAAGGATTTTGTACATCACTCAGAACAGTGATCCGAACATGCCTGAAGCGCTGATCCATATTCTTCAGACTGATGCTATCAGCCTGCATCGTCCCGTTCAGATCGGGCGATACACATTTTCCATCGCGATCCAGCACCCTGCAACCGAGCGCAGCTAAAAGCCCCAGTCCGCCATCGACAGTTGCGCTACCGCCGAGCGCAATGCGGATATCGCGCATGCCGGTATCCAGTGCAGCCAATACCGCCATACCCAGCTTTTCACTGCCGCGTTCAAACACATCGGCCTGCATTTCCGGCAAGGTCAACCCGATCAACCGGGCTGACTCGATCAAACCACAGGAAACGCCATGGTCATTGAAATAGAGGATATCGTCCCGCACCTCACCACCGCATTGAATATGCAGCACATCCAGCGTGCCTTCACCGCCATCTGCCAACGGCATTTTTATGACCTCTGCATCAGGCATGCCGGTGCGAATACCAGCTGCCATCGCAACAGCAGCCTCAATCGAAGTCAGCGAGCCCTTGAACGCATCGGGAGCAATCAGAATACGCATGCAGCTATTATACAATGTCATTTATACAGATGACACCTGCGCGCCTGCTGTGCCCCCATCTCCATTCACAAAAGCAGGACATCAAATACATTGAGAGATTCGCGCAGGGAGACAGTATCTGCTGCAAATTCAATCCATTACCTTGACGGAGGAACTCATGGCCAGACCAATGAAAATATTCATGCGCGGCAAGAGAATCACCATGCTACAGGAGCTGCTACGCCGCATGGGATACCCTGTACATGATAAACCCGGTCAGTTTGGCACATCCACCCGGGATGCTGTCAAAGCAGTTCAGAGCCAATACGGCCTGAAACCCACAGGAGTTGTCGACGATGTCCTGCTTCAACGCATGCAGCATGGTCAGCCTGCAGCAGCCATATCCGAAGAGGATGTTTTAAAAGCGCCGGACCCGGACAACGAAGGCCCTCTACAGAGTGACGCCAGGCTCGAGGCCCTGATCCGGCTGCTTATACGCAAAGGTGTACTCACAGAAAATGAGCTTCACGATGAAATGGTACGCGTTCAAGTCAAACAAATAACCGAACCGCCCCTGATCTGATGTC
>CAZWWF010000143.1:0-3715 GCA_964636805.1 uncultured Zetaproteobacteria bacterium | reverse complement strand
GTACAGAGGGTTCGGGGCCCTTTCAGTGTTTAGGGAGAAATATATATTTCCCAACGTTTCTTCATGCATTACAGCACCCCGATAAAGACCACACTGGAATGCAGGTTGCTGGCAATGATACGCTTGGGCATCATTCGCAGGTTATTATCCAATATTTTTTTGCCGGGGGCGATATGTCTGCAAAGCAGAAGCAGGGTGCTGGCTTCACACATGATGGCATCTTTTTTGCACAGGAACAGCTACACGAAATGCATGATAAGATGCTGTTTATTCGTCGATTTGAAGAGAAAGCGGGTCAGATGTACGGCCTGAAAAAAATCGGTGGTTTTTGCCATCTGTGTAATGGCCAGGAAGCAGTTTGCGTAGGCATGCAACATGCTGCGGAGCCCACAGATTATATGATGACCAGTTATCGCGACCATGGTCATATTCTTGCGCGGGGCTCCGATCCGACGGCTGTCATGGCCGAGTTGCTGGGTCGTGCCGGCGGTGTTGTCAAAGGCAAGGGTGGCTCGATGCATATGTTTGATGCCGACAAAAATTTTGCCGGCGGCAATGGTATTGTCGGTGAACAGGTTCCGATCGGGCTCGGGTTCGGTTTTTCCAGCTGGTACAAGGATGATGGCCGTGTCACCATCTGTATTATGGGTGATGGTGGTATCAATCAGGGCGCGGTGTATGAGTCATTTAATATGGCCGCATTGTGGAAGCTTCCGATTGTATTCATGGTTGAAAACAATCAGTACGCCATGGGCAC
Organism: uncultured Zetaproteobacteria bacterium; assembly: GCA_964636805.1. Lineage (GTDB taxonomy): Bacteria > Pseudomonadota > Zetaproteobacteria > Mariprofundales > Mariprofundaceae > Mariprofundus. The sequence continues at coordinate 2,958 of CAZWWF010000143.1, read as the reverse complement.
ATCTCTCGACAGAGCTTCGGCAGAAACGCAGCTGTTCAAGCGCGGCATCTCATTTAAAATTCCCGGCATGAAAATCGATGGCATGGATGTGCTGGAGTTCGAAAAGAAAATGAGCGAAGCCATTGAACACGCGCGCTCGGGCAAAGGGCCGATTCTGGTTGAGGCGATGACCTATCGTTATCGCGGCCATTCGATGTCCGACCCGGCCACCTACCGCACCCGCGAAGAAGTGGATGAATGGCGTACCGGCCGTGACCCGATTGCCCGTTTGCAGGCTCAGATGATTGAAGCAGGCCTGGCCACTGAAGACTCCTTCAAACAGAAAGATCGCGATATCAAGAAAGAGGTCGCAGCCATTGCCAAGGCAGCTGAGGCACAGCCGGAACCGGATTCGGCTGAATTATGGACAGATATTTATACTGACCCGATTGAAGGCGCATACCCTTATCCGGGCAAGGTGGGCTAAAGATGAGTAAAATTACCTACCGTGAAGCATTGAATCAGGCCATGGCTGAGGAAATGACCCGGGATAAAAACGTATTCCTGATGGGTGAAGAAGTGGCCGAATATAATGGCGCTTATAAAGTTTCCCAGGGATTACTGGATAAATTCGGCTCCAAACGTGTCATCGATACACCGATCACTGAGCTGGGATTTGCCGGGCTAGGTGTCGGTGCAGCCATGACAGGTCTGCGTCCGGTCATCGAATTCATGACCTGGAACTTTGCCATGCTGGCACTGGATCAGATCGTGAATGCAGCGGCCAAGATGAAATATATGTCCGGTGGCCAATATTCGGTGCCGATAGTGTTTCGTGGTGCCGGCGGTTCCGCTGCACGTGTGGGTGCACAACATTCACAGAGTCTGGAGAACTGGATGGCCAATGTGCCGGGCCTGAAGGTGGTCATGCCATCCAACCCCGCTGATGCCAAAGGTTTGTTAAAGGCTTCTATTCGTGATAATGATACGGTGGTTTTTATCGAGAATGAGATCAATTACGGTGATGTCGGGGAAGTTCCGGATGAGGAATATATTATTCCGCTGGGTAAGGCGGATGTGAAGCGCGCCGGTTCCGATGTGACCATTGTGGCGCATTCACGTATGACCGGTTTTGCCCTGGCTGCCGCCAAAGAGCTGGCCAAAGAAGGAATTGAGGCTGAAATTATCGATCCGCGCACCATTCGACCGCTGGATGAAAATACGATTATCACATCTGTCGCTAAAACAAACTGTGCGGTTGTTGTGGAAGAAGGCTGGCGTTTTGCCGGTATCGGTGCGGAAATTTCCGCCCGTATTATGGAACGTGCTTTTGATGATCTCGATTCTCCGGTTATTCGCGTCACCGGTAAGGATGTGCCGATGCCGTATGCGGCCAACCTGGAAGCACTGGCATTACCCAGTGTTCGCGATATTGTAGAAGCTGCCCGCACTGCCTGTGGCCGTGCCTGATGGAACTTGCCCCGAAGTACACGGAAGTCACGAAGCGGTTTTGATTCATTTTCCTTCGTGTTTTCTGTGATCTTCGCGGTTAAATCTTGTTGAGGTTTACACATGCCGATTGATGTTTTTATGACGCAGTTATCACCAACCATGACCGAGGGTAAAATTGCCCGCTGGCTTAAAAAGGAAGGTGATACGCTGGAATCCGGTGAAATCATGGCCGAAGTGGAAACCGATAAGGCCACGATGGAAATGGAAGTCGTGGATGAGGGCGTGATGCACAAAATTCTTGCGCCCGAGGGTTCCACTGTCGCCGTCGGCACCGCCATTGCTGTGATTGCCGAAGATGGCGAGGAAGTACCTGCCGATTACGTTCCGGAAAGCAGCGCAGAAGCGACTCCCGCAGTTGAACCTGCGCCGGAACCCGCTGTTCAGCAGGCTGTCGAAACACCGGCACCAGTAGAGTCCGCTCCGGCGCCGGTCGCCAGAACAGGGCGCATCAAGGCCAGCCCGCTGGCACGCCGCCTAGCCAAACAGAAAGGTATCAATCTTGCCGCCATTCAGGGCAGTGGCCCAAACGGGCGCATTGTTAAAGCCGATATTGAGTCTGCTTCCAGACGAGGTATCAGTCTGGGTGGTTCTACTGCGGCTGTGACACCGCCGCCGGTACGCCCGTTGCCGCAAGGCCCGTTACCGTACCATGCCGATGAATTCGACCGTGTGGAAAATTCCATGATGCGCAAGGCGATTGCCCGCCGGTTGTCTGAATCCAAACAACAGGTACCGCATTTCTACCTGAGTGTGGATGTTGCCATGGATCGATTGATGGATCTGCGTGCCCAGCTCAATGAAGCAGCTGATGGTGCATTCAGGCTTAGCGTCAACGACTTCATCATCAAAGCTGTTGCCAAGGCATTGACCGACGTACCAGCAGCCAATGCCAGCTGGACCGATAGCGATACGCTGATGCACAAACATGCCCATATCTCGGTAGCTGTCGCCATTGACGGCGGTTTGATCACGCCGGTGATCCGTTTTGCCGAACAGAAAGGGATTACCGATATCTCTGCTGAAGTGAAAGAGCTGGCCAGTCGCGCCCGTGCCGGCGAACTGAAGCCGGAAGAATATTCAGGCGGTACGTTCTCGATTTCCAATCTGGGAATGTATGGCGTGAAACAGTTTGCGGCCATCGTGAATCCGCCCGAAGGTGCCATTCTGGCTGTGGGCGGTACCGATGAACGTGCGATTGTCGAGAATGGTACTGTCGTTGTGAAGAAGATGATGACACTGACCCTTTCCTGCGATCACCGTGTTGTTGATGGTGCTGCAGGAGCTGAATTCCTGGCGGCCCTGAAGAAACATATTGAGTGCCCTGCCGGCACGCTTATCTGATTTCTCACCACGGAGATACAAAGAAACCTGGAAAAAAACATGCTTCGCTTTTCTTTGTGCCTTAGTGTCTTTGTGGTTCATTATTTTTTGAGGTTTAGACATGCCGATTGATGTATTTATGACCCA
>CAZWWF010000142.1:0-3722 GCA_964636805.1 uncultured Zetaproteobacteria bacterium | reverse complement strand
ACAGGTTGTTTATACGCAGCAGTTCACATGTTCCATCCAGATCCAGAACGGTATCCTCGGAACTGAACTCCTTACTTAGTACTGTCGGTTCTTCTTCCTGCGCCAGCTCGGGTAACATTGGTCGAATGGCATAATAGTCACCACGACGAACAGTGTGATAACACTCTTCTTCGGACACCATAATCTCGTGCATCTTTTCGCCTGGGCGAATGCCAGTCACCCTGATCTCAATATCCCGCTCGCCGATCAGTGCTTTGGCAATATTGATCACCGTGGCTGCAGGCGCATCCGGCACTAGCGTTTCGCCAGCTTTGGCTGTACGTAATGCCGCAAACACCGTATCCACAGCCTGATCGAGGGTGAGCAGAAAACGGGTCATTTCGGGTACAGTCACTGTGACTGGCCCGCCATGGGCTATCTGATCATGAAACAGAGGAATTACCGATCCGCGCGATGCCAGTACATTACCATAACGCACACAGATAAAGCGCGTATCGGGATTGAGTACATTGGCAGATGTAAACACCCGCTCCTGAATTGCCTTGGTCATACCCATGACATTGACCGGTTTGGCAGCTTTATCAGTACTAATGCCGATAACAGTATCAACCGGATAATCATTTTCACGGATTGCCCGCACAATATTCATGGCACCGATACAATTGGTCAGTACCGCCTGGTCAGCAAAATATTCACAGGTTGGCACCTGTTTCAGAGCTGCTGCATTAATCACCACATCCACACTTTTGACCGCAGAACAGACATCACCGAAATCGCGTACATCTCCGATTCGAAATTCCAGCGCCTGCTTGAAATTGTTAAAAATAACTTCATCGGTCGTCACTGTGCGATGCAGATAGGCCATACGCATATCATGCTGTTTGCCCTCATCACGGGACATCACAATTACTTTGGCCGGCGTGCCCATTTCGCCGGACAGCAAGCGACGTACCAACACCTTACCCATGGAACCGGTACCGCCGGTTACCAGTATATTTTTACCCTCTAGATTCATGTGCCTCTCTCCCGTATATCTGCTGCCAGTTCCTTAAGCATATCATGCCATGATGGAGGCTGGTAACCCGTTTCAGTATTAAAGCGTGTTGCATCAAGGCTACGTTCGCAGAAAAAATCATTTTCTGGCAACAGATCAATATCGCTGCGTTGCATCAACCCGCTTAATTCAGCCAGCAATGCATACTTACTGATCGGCTCGCTGGCCACATGCCAGAGACCAGACATGCTGCGATGCTCAAGCAATACCTGCTCGATAATACGGGCCATTTCAGATGTGGTAAAACCGCTGTAAACAGCTCGGGTAAACCCCTTCACCTGACCCGACTGGGCCAGAAACCATTCAATCAGGCTCTTGTTACGAGACAGCTCCAGACCGATGATAGAGGTGCGCAATGTCACGGCATGGGCATCATGCACCTCGCCCATCAGCTTGCTACGCCCGTAGAGATCACGTGCATCTTCCAGATCATCTTCCGTATACATACCACGTCCGCCCGAAAAAACACAATCCGTACTCAGATGGATCAGGCGCGCACCAACCTTTTTGCACAACTGACTCAAGCGATGCGGCAACAACGAATTTACCTCCAGACTCAGGATGGCATCATGCGCCTCTATCCGCTGTTTGACGATGCCGATAGCATTCACGACCGCCTCCGGTCTGAAAATGCGCACCACCTGCTCTACCCTGGAAAAATCAAGTACATCTACACCGTAGAAACTATTTTCCGGTGTAAACAGACCGTAGCCAGCATAGCGCATGCTATCGCCGCGCAGTGTTACACGAACCTCATGCTTCCCCTGCCAGGATTTCAGCAGCTGGTGACCCAGCATGCCGTCGCCACCCAATATCAGGATTCGCACAACCCCTCCTCTGCTACATCACGCATCCACTGCTCCAGTCTGGCAACAAGCATCTCTCTCTCGAAATGTTTGTCATAGTAATCACGCCCTTTGTCCCCCATAGCCCGCCGCTGCTCTACCGGCATATGGTAGAGCTTTAACACAGCCTCGGCCAAATGTTTATCATCCCCAGCCTCTACAGCAATCCCTGCACCTGCTTCTTCAATCACACGGGCTCCCTCGCCATTGAGTGCAGCCAGAACCGGTTTGCCGCAGGCCATATAAGACTGCACCTTGCTGGGAATCGTATGTGCAAACACTTCGTCAGATTTTAATGTCACCAGCAGCGCATCGGCATGGGCAAAAAATTCCGGCATGGCTTCAGCAGGAAAACGACCAAGAAAATGGACATGCCTTTCCAGACCAAGGCGTTGCACTTCCTCTTGCATCCAGTCGCTCCTGCGCCCATCGCCAATCATTACCCACTGAATATCTGTTTCACCTTTCAACCTTTCGGCGGCTGCCAAAATGGTTTCCAGGGACTGCGCCTCACCCATGTTGCCTGCAAATATCACCTTAAAACCTTCCGAAAAACTCACGTCTTGAATATCCGTCGCCGGCAGTGGCCGATAAAATGATTCAGCCCAGTTGGGATAGTATATCGTCCGTTCCCGCTCTGCTCCTGCCGCCACAGCCGGCTCGACAAATGCTTCCGATTGCACCAGCACCCGATCGCAGTGATGATAAATCCAGCGCACCATGTGCCCAACAGCCTTCAGAACAAAAGGTGAATGAACAGCCCCTGCTGCTGTCAGGCTTTCCGGCCACAAATCCTGCACCCAGAATAACATGGGGGCTTTTTTCAGTTTACGCATCAGCATAGCTGGCACACCCACTGTAAATGGTGATGGTTCATAGACAAAAACAACATCGAACGACTGATTCCGGAAATACCATGGTGCCAATAGACAGCCGAACAACACAAATGAGAAATAGTTGAGCGCCAGTTGCCAGCCGCGTCCCTGCCGGCGTAAAAACATGGGCGTGCGATATACTGGAACGCCATCCATACTGTCATGGTATTTTTTCCACCAGCCATACCCATCAAACAGCTTGCCAGCCGGGTAATTGGGCATGCCGGTAAGCACGCTCACCTGATGCCCGCGTGCTTTCAGCGCCAGCGCCAGATCATTGATACGGAACTGTTCGGGCCAGAAATATTGGCTGACGATGAGAATTTTCAATCTGTCATACCCTGGCTGAAGGATCGCTTCAAAAACTCATTGGCATCAAGCAGTTGTACCCTGAGCACAGCCGGTTTTGCGGGAAAATTCTGCACCGCATTTGCAATAGACTGAGCTGAAACAGGATCAAATACTGCCGATGGTTCAATCACGTCTGTAACATACGATGCATGGCTGGCCAATACCGGCAATCCGACTGTTGCTGCTTCTATTAACGGCAACCCAAAGGATTCAAACAACGATGGATAAATCATGGCACCGGCCTGGCGGTACAGCTGCTGAACATCCGCATAAGAACATTCTCCTATCATGGAGATATTCAAACCATACTTTTTAGCTCTGGCAGAAATCAATGCACAAAGTTCCGGAAAGCGATTCGCATCCAGTGTCAGGCAAAGACTCGGAAAAAAACCTTTCTCAGCCAGTTTTATCCAGGCCTTGATAAGTTGTTTATGATTTTTATGCGGCTCGCCGGATGCAACATATAAAAAATCATATTGTTGCTCACAATCACTATCAACACTGATTTGACCAAGTCGATTCTTATCCACCAATGCCAGTATATCCGCATCAACTCCAAATGATTTTTTTAAACATTTTTGCATCGTAGGTGTTTGC
>CAZWWF010000141.1:0-3786 GCA_964636805.1 uncultured Zetaproteobacteria bacterium | reverse complement strand
CGCATCCGTGATGAAAAGCATAGCAATGCGCTTAAATTTATTAGCTATGCATGGAAATCCGAGCAGCAGCATCGTGAACTGATCAAGGATATTCAGTCAGACACGGGGATATTTTTCGGTTTGTTGGTTGAACGTTTTCGTTCAACAAAAGTACGGTATTTTGTTTGCCATCACTGTGGTTCAACACTGACTGTCATGCCGGAAGAAAAATGCCCTGTCTGCGCCTTCCCTGTCAGCGGGTATCAGGAAATCAAACTGCCGACGCTTTGATAAATCGAGCCGATGATTGATGCTTGGTTTCCGCTCGTTAGTTCATAGGATGCGAGCATGACCAAACAATCTGACACTTCCCGAATTCTTGCGCTGAAAGGCCACAGAGCATTATCGGGGTTTCGCCGTGACAAACTCAGGGATATCATGCTTGAACAGGGAATTGTTCCTGCGAATATCACCTCCCACTATATTCATATTGCCGAGGTGTCCCGGTTATGGGAACAGGCAGATACGGAGCAGCTGGCCCGGTTTCTCGGGCATGCCCCGGATTTGTTTACGGAACATCCAGCCGATAATCTGTTTCTGGTTGTGCCGCGCATCGGTACCATTAGTCCATGGTCATCCAAGGCGACAGATATTGCCGGGCTGTGCGGGCTGGATGCCCTGATCCGGCTTGAGCGCGGTATCGCTTATCACATTTCCGGGATCACGCATGACCAGCATGCTGTGGTATCCACATTGCTGCATGATCGCATGACTGAAACGGTGTTATCCGATGCCGGGGAACTTTACCGGTTATTTATGCACCATGATCCACAACCTTTGGCTATCATCGATATTCTTTCCGGTGGGCGGGAAGCCCTGGAAGAAGCCAATTGTGAGATGGGTTTGGCGCTGGCCGAGGACGAGATTGATTATCTGCTGGAGAATTTCAAACAACTGAACCGTAACCCATCCGATGCAGAACTGATGATGTTTGCTCAGGCCAATTCCGAGCACTGCCGGCACAAGATTTTCAATTCCCGCTGGATTATTGATGGTGAAGAGCAGGATCGTTCGCTGTTCTCCATGATTCGCAATACACACCAGTTGAATCCGGAAGGTACGCTGGTGGCCTACAGTGATAATTCATCTGTTATCGAAGGCGGCAGGATCAGTCGTTTTTATCCGGATGCTGACCGGCATTACCGGGCTCATGATGATGATATCCACATTCTGATGAAAGTGGAGACACATAATCATCCAACGGCAATTTCTCCATTTGCCGGTGCTGCTACCGGTTCCGGTGGTGAAATTCGTGATGAAGGAGCAACAGGCGTTGGCTCCAAACCAAAAGCAGGATTGTGTGGTTTTTCGGTTTCCAATCTACGTATTCCGGATTTTGAACAGCCATGGGAAATGAATTACGGTAAGCCTGAGCGCATAGTATCCGCACTTGATATTATGATCGAAGGCCCGATCGGTGCGGCGGCTTTTAATAACGAGTTCGGTCGCCCGAATCTGGCCGGTTATTTTCGCACCTATGAGCAACAGATAGGGGATGAACTGCGCGGGTATCACAAGCCGATCATGATTGCCGGTGGCGTAGGTAATATTGATGCACGACATGTACATAAAAAAGAAGTGCCCGCAGGCAGCCTGATTATTCAGCTGGGCGGTCCAGCGATGCTGATCGGTCTTGGTGGCGGAGCGGCATCGAGTATGGATACAGGTGCCAATGCTGAATCTCTGGACTTCGATTCGGTGCAACGGGGCAACCCGGAAATGGAACGGCGTTGTCAGGAAGTACTTGATCGCTGCTGGCAGATGGGTGACCAGAATCCGATTCTGTTTATCCACGATATCGGTGCCGGAGGTTTATCCAATGCGGTGCCGGAACTGATCGATGATGCCGGTCGGGGTGGCTGGGTAGACCTGCGTGCCGTCCATAATATGGAACCGGGCATGAGCCCGATGCAAATCTGGTGCAACGAGGCACAGGAACGCTATATGCTGGCAATTGCACCGGAATCACGCGATCTTTTCACTGAAATCTGTGAACGGGAGCGCTGTCTGTTTGCCGTGCTCGGTGAAGCAACAGAGAAGCGGGATTTGGTGGTCAACGACCCCGAGTTCGGCAATCAGCCGGTGAATCTTTCACTGAATATGTTACTTGGAAAGCCACCGAAGATGACGCGTGATGTAAGCCGGAAAGAGACAGCCTGCGTAGCTCTGGATATGGTTTCCATTGACTTGAAAGAAGCTGTTGAACGTGTCCTGCAACTGCCGGCCGTAGCCAGTAAAGAGTTTCTGATCACCATTGGAGACCGTTCAGTGACAGGGCTGGTGGCACGCGATCAGATGGTAGGTCGCTGGCAGGTTCCGGTAGCCGATGTGGCGGTAACGGCAAGCGATTATTGTGGATATACAGGCGAGGCGATGGCGATGGGTGAGCGTACACCGGTTGCGGTTCTTGATGCCGTTGCATCCGGGCGTATAGCAGTTGGAGAGGCGTTGACCAATATTGCAGCCGCGTCCATTGAAAAAATCGGTGATGTAAAACTTTCCGCCAACTGGATGGCGGCTTGTGGTCACTCAGGCGAAGATGCGGCTCTGTACGATACGGTCAAGGCTGTGGGTATGGAACTGTGCCCTGAACTCGGTATTTCCATTCCGGTTGGAAAGGATTCGTTATCGATGAAATCAGTATGGCAGGTCAGTCGTGATAATGGAGAAACTGAACAAAGGGAAATGACGTCGCCGCTTTCCCTGATTGTTTCTGCATTTGCACCGGCATGTGATGTGCGCAGGACATTAACGCCTGAACTAAAACTGGATCAGGGTGATAGCGATCTGATTCTGATTGATCTGGGTGAGGGGCGAAATCGACTGGGCGGTTCGGCCCTGTCCCAAGTTTATGGTGCGACCGGTGATGACGCTGCGGATGTGAATAACCCTGCATTGCTCAAAGCCTTTTTTGAGGCAGTGCAGCAGTTGAATCGTCAGGGGTTATTGCTGGCATATCATGATCGTTCCGATGGTGGTCTGTTTGTGACCCTTGTCGAGATGGCTTTTGCTGCACGTACAGGTCTGGATATCCAACTGGATGCATTGGCTGGAGAGACGCTATCTTTGCTGTTTAGTGAAGAACTCGGCGCTGTCATTCAGGTATGTAAATCAGACAGTGAGAAGGTGATGAATGTATTGGCCGATGCAGGCCTGGCTCAAGTTGCCCATCGCATTGGCCAGCCGAGTTCTGATCGCCAGATAATATTATCTTCTCATGGCGAAACCCTGTTTGAGGCGCATGTACAGGAATTACAGCAACTATGGGCTGAAACGAGCTTCCGGATGCAGGCATTGCGCGACCATCCGGATTGTGCGGTAGAGGCATATGATGCAATTGCCGATCGGGGTGATATTGGACTGGTTGCCGAGTTGCCATTTGATCCGGAAGAGAATATTTGTGCGCCGTATGTGAATAGCCATCGGCCGAAAATAGCGGTATTGCGAGAGCAGGGTGTGAACGGCCAGATTGAAATGGCAGCAGCTTTTGATCGTGCCGGATTTGATTGCCGTGATATTCACATGTCGGACATCATTGAGGGGCGTTTTAATCTTGATGATGTTCACGGGCTGGTCGCCTGTGGCGGTTTTTCCTTTGGCGATGTTCTCGGTGCAGGTCGTGGATGGGCACTGTCGGTGCTCTACAATGAACGGGCGCGAGATCAGTTCGATACCTTTTTTCACCGTACCGATACTTTTGCTCTGGGTGTTTGTAATGGCTGTCAGATGATGTCATCACTCAAATCG
>CAZWWF010000140.1:0-3807 GCA_964636805.1 uncultured Zetaproteobacteria bacterium | reverse complement strand
CGATGCGTAATCGCGCAGGGCCGGGGAGAGGAGGACCCGGCCCTGGCGATCTGCCAAACATTCCTGTGCCGAACTGATAACGATACGTTTGTAGGCCCGCAGCGCCTCACTCGGCGGTGTGGCGCTGATACGTTTCTGTAAACGGTTCCACTCGCGTTTTGGATAAGCGACCAGACAGCGTGAATGTGGGGTACGGGTAATAATCAACTGCCCTTCTGCATGGCAGTTCTTCAATACATCACGGAATGCAGCGGGGATACTTACGCGCCCCTTGTCATCCATGTTATTGCTGAACTCACCCTGAAACATCCTGCGCCAGCCCCTCCGTTTCGTGGTGTGGCCTACTTACCCACTATTCCCCACTAAATGCCAATAATGTCCCCCAATCCACCCTTGTCAACCCCACCGTTCAACTATTTTTCTCTGAACGGGGGATTCAGACACAGTTATCCGTTATATTACTCCGGTATTTATTGGTGGGAGAATGTGGGTAGTATCCCCCGACAAGGCGGTAATATTGATATTCTGGAAAGAAAAGACTTTGGCTGAAATGTCTGACAAGGAGTGGGAATCACTCTGCGATGGCTGTGGGCGCTGTTGTGTATGGAAATTTGAGGATGCGGATTCGGGTGAAATCCTATACACCGATATCCGCTGCAGGCTGTTTAATGACGCGAACTGCTGCTGCACAGATTACCGCCACAGAAGCACGTTGGTACCCGATTGTATGGAAATCAGAAAACTGGAAGACAAACAGTTTTCATGGCTGCCGAAGACCTGCGCCTATCGCCTGCTACATGAGGGAAAATCATTGTTCGACTGGCATCCACTGATTTCCGGAGATCAGGCATCTGTACACAAAGCCGGCATTTCACTGCAGAAAAAAACTGTATGCGGCGAGCATCTCAGCGAAGAAGATATTGTGCACCACATTATTGGCCCGGATGCATAAAATCGAACTGTGCCCCTGTGGCAGCGGCAAGATGTATATGGATTGCTGCAAACCGGTGATTGAAGGTGCTGTTGCCGCCACTGCCGAAGCATTAATGCGTTCCCGTTATTCGGCCTATGTACGGGGCTGCTGGAATTACCTGCATACAAGCTGGCATCCGGATACACGCCCGTTGAAAGTATCCCCGACCTTTACCGACTGGCTGGGACTGACAATTATCCATGCCGCTGATGATACAGTCGAATTCATCGCAGGCTTCCATGAAAATGGAAAAATCATGTCGCTGCACGAAACCAGCCGTTTTGCACAAGTGGACGGGCACTGGCGCTATCGGGATGGCATCTGCGACATATCCGAAGCTGGCCGCAACACACCCTGCCCCTGCGGCAGCGGCCTGAAAACCAAACACTGCTGTGGCAAGCCATTACGGAGCCTTAAAGCCCCCCCAGTGAAAACAAGTGCGCTTTTTTCTATTAGTTCGCGAACAATGACATTGGCAAGAATCAAAAGCTGATTATACTACGCCCATGCGACTGATCATGCTGGATACTGAAACCACGGGCCTCTCACCCGCCCATGGTGATCGCATGGTGGAAATCGGGGCCATTGAGGTCTTTAATCGCAAAGTGCTTTCCGGCGACGGACATATTTTTCATCATTACATCAACCCGGAACGGGATATCCCGGCTGAAGTCGTACGCATCCACGGCATAAATAATGCCAAAGTAAAAAACAAACCGACATTCAGGGAAATCGCACAGGACTTTCTCGATTTTATCGCCGGCTCCACGCTGGTGATTCACAATGCATCGTTCGATCTGGGCTTTATTATGAATGAACTGCAGCTGAATGACTTCCCGAACATTCAGGATATCCAGGTCATCGACACACTGGCTTTTGCCCGCAAGAAGCATCCGCATCAGAAGAATAATCTCGATGCACTGTGCGATCGTTATAATATCGACCGCGGCCATCGTGAATTGCACGGGGCTCTGCTCGATTCAGAACTGCTGGCCGAGGTCTATCTGGGCATGACCGGTGGACGCCAGTTTTCTCTCGGCATGGATATTCCCAGCCAGCCGGCATCCAGCTTTGTGCAATTGCCTGAGCGCTCACGCTGCCGTGATGAACAGACTGAGACTGCCGCTATCATGAAACGCGAACCGCTACCCATTGCCGATCATGAGCATGAAGCACATCTTTCCATGATGCAGCGTATTCACAGGGAAAGTGAAGGAAAAGCGATCTGGCATCATCAGGAATCTGCAGAAGTTTCCTGAATCCCTTTCGCGGGTGTAGTTCAATGGTAGAACGGCAGCTTCCCAAGCTGCATACGAGGGTTCGATTCCCTTCACCCGCTCCATCTTTTATGCCAAACTGCACATTCAATGAATCATCCCCTCACCCATACCCTGCAACTGAGCGATGCACAGACCTCCCTGCATGCCTCTGCCGGAGAAATCATTCTGCTAACCGGCCATAGCGGCAGCGGAAAAACACTCTGGTTAAAACGAATAGCCGGGCTGATCGCACCGCCTGACGGAATGACTGTTACACTGGATGATACCGTCACACAAAAAACGACTCTGCCAATTCGCATGGTATTTGATCGCTGGCCACCCGTGTGGCTCGGGCAAACGGTTGCTGAAGAACTATTATTTGGCATCGGGCAGCTTCCTGAACAACAAGACCTCGAACGAATATTGTCGGGTTGGGGACATTCCGAACTGGCACTGATATCAAATCCAGGCACATTGAATAGGGTTGAATCACTACGCCTGTCACTCGCAGCCATCAGCCTGGCCAATCCCGCGATTGCACTATTGGATAATCCAACTGCTGCATTGTCTGAAGAAGATGCTGCCACTCTGGCTGAAGAAATTGCCCGCCGGACAAAACAGTCCGATACAATCATAGTCGTCGCTTGTAATCGCTGGCATGATTGGCGTTCCAGTGCATCGCAGATCTGGCACGTAAGCAGTCCTGATGCAATGCCACAACCTAGGGGACAGGACCTGACATGACAGAAATGGTTCACTTTTCATTTGCGTTGAGTCCGCGCATGCGTGCATTTATTGAACTGCGCGATGCTCTGACTTGTCTGGAAACAGCCCGCAGCAACAGGCACGGCACTAAATGGCTACATGCTGCCTGCGATTTACGCGCATCATTACTGGGTGATCAGGGGCGCAAAGGTGCCATTCCGGAAATCATCGCACTTCTTTCCGATGTAAAGCTATACCTGCATAACCTGAGTGCTGATGTGCCACATTATCGTGAAGAAATTCAACAGGCATGTGACAATATCGACCTGCACATCGGGCAGCTGCAACCGGGCATGGCTGATGCATGTGACTTTCTGGCTGATGATGCAATGATCAATGCATATCTGAATACCCAGAAAAAACATGACTGGCTTGGACACAAGCTTTGCATGCAACAGAGCATCGACACCATCTGGAGTAAATCCGAGATGCGAACACAGCCGCTACATCAGGCACTTTCGCCATTGCGCAAGGCCATCAATACACTCGATAGTATGCTGAATGACTTTGTCGGCTGGAAAGAATGCGTTGCTACCGGTGGTGTGGGTCAGATTACTCCCGAACGCGGAAAATCTTTTGGGCTGTTGGTAATCAGTCTGCCTGCCGAGGCAGTCGCTAACGGTGTCGTGCCGGACATTTCAGGTAACCGACTAACCATTCGCCTGCGTTTCCAACAATGGACACCTGGCCAGCCGCCTGCCGACTATACCGAGGATATACCCTATGCCATGATGCTGGTTCCGGTGGGTTGTTAATGACTAACAAGACAATATTTCACTGTCCCACCTGCAAAAAACCGGTCGCCAGAAC
>CAZWWF010000139.1:1636-3811 GCA_964636805.1 uncultured Zetaproteobacteria bacterium | reverse complement strand
AAGGAATGACTTTACCGTTAACCTGATTCCCCATACCTTGTCGCACACCAATCTGGGAGCCTTGCAAGCAGGTGACAAAGTGAATATCGAGACTGATATGTATGGAAGATATGTAGAACGATTGATGCAATTTTCAACGGAGAAATCATGGGTTTGGCAACAACAGAAGAGCTGATTGAAGAACTGCGCGCCGGGCGCATGATTATTCTGGCCGATGATGAAGATCGGGAGAATGAAGGTGATCTGATCATGGCGGCGGAGTGGGTGACACCGGAAGCGATTAATTTTATGGCCACACACGGGCGCGGTTTGATTTGTCTGGCCATGACTCAGGAGCAGACGGATCAGTTGGAATTGCCATTGATGGTGGCCAATACCAATTCCAAATTCAAAACCAACTTTACTATTTCAATTGAAGCAGCCGAAGGGGTGACTACAGGTATTTCAGCCTATGATCGGGCCCACACAATTCGCACGGCAATTCAGGACGATGTAAAGCCGGCGGATATTCATACGCCGGGCCACGTGTTTCCACTGGTTGGGCGTGATGGCGGTTTGCTGGTGCGGGCAGGGCACACCGAAGCCAGTATTGATTTGGCGCGAATGGCAGGTCTGAAATCGGCCGGTGTGATCTGTGAGATCATGAATGAAGACGGAACCATGGCACGTATGCCGGAATTGAAAGTGTTTGCCAAAAAACATGCCCTGAAGGTGGGTACCATTGCCGATGTGATTCGCCACCGTCTTAAACATGATTCGCTGGTAAAACGAGAGGTCGAAGTACGCATGCCGACAGAATTCGGCGAATTCCGATTGATTGGGTACACCAATGCGGTGGATAAGGCTGAGCATGTGGCACTGGTTATGGGTGAACCTGATGCTGAACGCCCTTGTCTGGTGCGCGTGCATTCCGAATGTTTGACTGGTGATGTGTTTACTTCCCGGCGTTGTGATTGCGGTTCGCAATTGCATGCAGCCATGCGACAGGTTTCCGAAGCCGGTGAAGGCGTGATTCTTTATCTCAGGCAGGAAGGGCGCGGAATCGGCCTGCTTAATAAATTAAAAGCATACAACTTGCAGGATGCCGGTCACGACACCGTTGAAGCCAATGTGAAGCTGGGGTTCAAGGCGGATCTGCGTGATTACGGCATCGGAGCTCAGATTCTGCGAGATCTGGGCCTGCGTCGTTTGAAATTACTGACCAACAATCCCAAGAAAATTATTGCACTGGACGGTTACGGGCTGGAAGTGAGCGAACGCGTGCAGCTGCAGGCCGGGGCGCATGAAGATAATATTGCTTATCTGACAACCAAACGGGACAGGATGGGACATATGCTGGATGTGAAGGGTGAATCATCATGAGTCTGGATGCACCACATTTGGCAGGCAACGTCGATGCTTCCGGTTTGACTGTTGGTATCGTGGTAAGCCGTTTTAATACCGATATCACAGAAGCTCTGCTGGCAGGGGCTGTTTCAGCGCTGAAAGAACATGGCAGCAGCGATGAGGATATTACGATTATATACGTGCCCGGCGCATTTGAGCTTGGTACGATCGCTGCAAAAATGGCCAGCACAGGCCGGTTTGATGCTATCGTATGTCTGGGCTGCGTGATTCGCGGTGATACAGCGCATTTCGATTATGTTTGTCAGGGCGCGATGGATGCAATCGGTAAAGTCGCACAGCGTGGTGATGTCGGCGTCGGTAACGGCGTATTGACGCTGGATACGCATGCTCAGGCGTTGGAGCGCGTGGGTGGCGCACACGGACATAAAGGTGAAGAAGCAGCACTGACTGCGATTGAAGTTGCTCAGCAGTTGAAAGTGCTTGATCAGGCTCTGGAGGTTTAATGGCCAATCGTCATATGGCGCGTGAATCGGCGCTGGAAACGTTATATGCATGGGGCTCGGCGGAACAGGATGGTGGAATGATTCCGGATTTACTGGCATCCCGTTTGCAACATGAGGATCGCGAAGAGCAGGATGAAAATTACTTGCGCGAGGCCGTATATGGAGTCACCGATCATGTGGATGCACTGGATGAGATCATCAAAACAGCAGTTCGCGGGCGTAGTTTGCGTTCAGTTGCCCAGGTTGAAATCAATGTGATCAGGCTTGCCGTGTGGGAGATGCAGAATCGGCTCGAGATTCCCTATCGTGTAATCATCAATGAAGC
>CAZWWF010000139.1:0-1536 GCA_964636805.1 uncultured Zetaproteobacteria bacterium | reverse complement strand
ATGAAATTTGATCGTTATTATATTTCTGCTGAAATTAAAAAGAATCTGGCACGGCTGGGTTTTAAACGGCCAACCGATATTCAGTTCAAGGCCATTCCATCCATTCTCGAGGGTGAGGATGTGCTGGCGATTGCCCAGACAGGCACGGGCAAAACCGCTGCATTTGCGATTCCTGTCATTGATAAAATACACCGGTATAAAAGTAGCAAACGCTCCTATGGCATTAAATGTATTGTCATGGTGCCGACACGTGAACTGGCCTTGCAGATCGGTGACGTCTTCAAAAGTATCTCTGCGCATACGCGTGTAAAAGTATTTACGTTGTACGGCGGGGTGGAACAGGAAAGGCAAATTGCCAGGCTGCAGGATGGTATTGATATACTGATTTCCACGCCGGGGCGCATGTTTGATCTGATCAACCAGCAGGAAATTCGGCTCGACAGTGTTTCTATGCTGGTGCTGGACGAAGCAGACCACATGCTCGACCTCGGTTTTATTGAAGACATTAAATACATCAAAAAAATGCTCCGGGGAAAACATCAGACACTCTTTTTCTCGGCCACCATCAATGACGAGATCAAAAAGCTGGCCTATTCTCAGGTGAGGAGTGCGGCGATCCGCATCCAGGTGTCGCCGAAAGACCGGATATCAAAAAATGTATCCCATTTTGTCATGTTTGTAGAGATGGATGATAAACGTTTTTTTCTACAGCGTTTTTTGCAGGACCACCCTGAAGGGAAAGTTATTGTCTTTGTTCGCACCAGGGTGCGTGCCGAGCGTGTGCTCAAGGCGCTGAAGCGGGTAGGCATTGAAGCAGTCAGCATCCACGGGGACAAGGATCAGGCTGAGCGCTCACTTGTGATGCAATCATTTCGTGAGGGTGAACAACGTATTTTGATCGCCACAGATGTGAGTGCACGCGGTATCGATGTGCCGGATATTGAATACGTAATTAATTATGATCTGCCGGAGAAGGTGGAAAACTATGTGCATCGTGTAGGACGAACGGGGCGCGGTGTGAACAAGGGTGAAGCTGTATCATTTTGTAGCAGCGAAGAAAAGCCACTGCTCGAAACCATTCATTCGTTTATTGCCAAGCCGATTGAAGTGTTGAATGTGGATAAAAAAACCTATGTCGATATCACCAGTACGCCGCAGAGTCTGGATGCACTTGTTGCCGAACATGAAGCATGGTTGAGCGGTGCGGGTAAAAAATCGAAAAAAAGAAAAAAGAAATAAACGGAGATGAATGGTGATTGAAGAAGCGGTTGCAGGGATGTTATCAGCGCACGAAGCGCGTGTGCTGGGCTGTCTGATGGAAAAACAGATGACGACACCGGATTATTATCCATTGACACTCAAGGCACTGACTGCGGCATGTAATCAGAAAAGCAGCCGTGTGCCGGTCATGAATTTAAGCGAAAGTGAAGTGGGCGGCGTGGTCAATGATTTGCGCGCCGAAGGTTTAATCACTGCCCGCATGGATGGCCGGGCGGATCGTTATGAACAACATTTATCCCGTAAACTCAGTATTTC
>CAZWWF010000138.1:0-3813 GCA_964636805.1 uncultured Zetaproteobacteria bacterium | reverse complement strand
TGGCAATACCGGCATGATCGGTACCCGGCTGCCACAGCGTGGATTTCCCCTGCAGACGCTGCCAGCGAATCAACATATCCTGAATGGTGAAGGTGAAGGCATGCCCCATATGTAAACTGCCGGTCACATTTGGCGGTGGAATCACAATACAATAATTTTCATCAGCCGGGGCAGGCTTGAATGCATCAGAATTCAGCCACTGATCATTGATGGCAGGCTCGACGGCCTGCGGGTCATAGGTTTTAGCTAGCTCATGCTGGCTCATGGGTTTCCTCAGTCTGGTTTTAATTTGTTCGGCGCATGCTACGTGCAAGGGGAAATCGGGCAACCTGCACATGTTTTCAGAGCGATCAAAGTTATTGTATCTCCGATTCAATGCCGGCATTGACCGCACAGCACAAAGCGACACAATCACGAGCATGGAAACAGCTGTCCTGTTATTAGCCGCCGGAAGCGGGCGCCGGTTTGGCGGCGAGTTACCCAAACAATATGTTGAGGTAAACGGCAAAGCCATTGTGCTGCATACACTGGAGCACCTGGCACTGGAACCCCGTATCAGCATGGTTCAGCCTGTCATTGCCGAAGGGGATCATCATTTCGCCAGACTGATTGCAGGCAAACATTTTCCGTTTGAGATATTGCCGGCAGTGACCGGTGGAGCAGAACGCTCTATATCCATGCAACGAGGGCTGGCTGGCTTACCGCAACATGTCGAACTGGTAGCCGTACATGACGCCGCCCGTCCATTTCCATCGAAAACGTTATTATCCGATGTGCTGGATGTCGCTGAACGATTCGGAGCTGCAATTCCCGGCCTGCCGCCACATGATACGATCAAACGGGTGGATACAGCAGGGAAAGTGCTGGAAACGCCACAGCGCCAATGCCTCAGAGCCGTGCAAACGCCACAGGTAGCAAAACGTCAGTGGTTTGAAAAAGCCATCATGCAGGAGTCAAATCGTTTACATATGCATACCGATGATGCATCGCTGCTTGAAGCTGCCGGATTTGATGTCCATGTCAGCAAAGGCGATGTTCTGAACCGGAAAATCACCACAATGGAAGATTTGGCATGGATGGCATCGGTACTTGACGGTCATGATTAATATCCGAAAAGGAGATTGCTGATGAAAATGAACATCCGTATCGGTCAGGGATATGATGTGCATCCGTTTTCCGATCACAGAAAACTGATCCTGGCCGGAGTTGAAATCCCGTATGAGCGCGGTCTGGCCGGTCATTCCGATGCAGATGTATTATACCACGCCCTGTGCGATGCATTGCTGGGAGCCGTGGGTCAGGGTGATATCGGCCACCATTTTCCCGATACCGATGCACAATATAAAAATGCAGACAGTGCATTGTTTGTTGCACAGACAGTGAAATTGCTCAAGACACTGGGGTGGGAGATTGGCAATATCGACTGCACCATCATGGCACAGGAGCCCAAAATTGCACCGTATGTGCCACACATGAAAAAAAACATGGCTGCCCTCCTTCTGGTTTCCGAGCAAGATGTGAATATCAAAGCAACGACCACTGAACGACTGGGTTTTATCGGCAGAAAGGAAGGCATTGCAGCTGAGGCTGTGGTTCTGGTGACCCGTAATCGTTGAATTGTATAAAAGGCAGGAATTAACCGCTAATCTGATGTCCTGAAGCTCGGTGTAAGCGTAAAATCACCGGTTGCTTCGGGCACCGATTCCACCAGTATCGTGAACGCACGGCTGCCCAGTGCCCGAACCGGCATATTATCTCGGTCAGGCCTGGAATACGGCACCTGACGAACAAGCTTATCGGATGGCGGTAAATCTATTTCAAATGAAGACATTGCAACCTGTTTGTCCGGCGCTGTTTTCGAAAAAAAGGTTATTTCAATATTTGGCAATAACATATCACTGGCCAGCAGGTTTTTGATTTTGCCCCGAATGAGTAAAACCCTGCTATCATCATTGCGGGTAATCCAGACAGAACGTACGCTTTCGGAGGAGATGCGCCAGTCTTTGACACGTAATGGCATATCGAAGCCGATATTGATCAGCGTGCTGCGAAACCAGCGATTGTCCAGCCATGCATCTTTCTGCAACCAAAATCCACTACAGATAACCAGCAGCAGCACAGCCACAAGCCACGGCCAGATATGCGCTGTTTTTCGAACCGGCGCCTGCTCCGGTTGATAGTTTTCAGGACTAAATTGATCAGTCGCCGAAAATTCAAGACCACATCGATGACAGACGAATAAAACATCTTCAACATCGTGTGTGATCTCATAATTTGTCTGACAGTGCGGACATTCAAGATGCATGCGCGCATATTGAATATTTACCTGCCATTTGTCAGCAGCATGAAATCAGGACATAAACATAGCACTATCCGCCAGTGACAGGCTGGCTCACCGAAGCTACCGTTTGCAGCCATGTCAGCAGACCATTCCATGATTCAGATGCAGCGCCTCATGCTCCGATACCCGACCGGAAAAACAGCCCTTTCCGGCCTGACCCTGGATATTTCACAGGGGCAGTTTGTATACCTTGTCGGAGAAAGCGGCGCCGGAAAATCTTCCCTGTTACGTATGTTTTACGGCGGAATCCGTCCGACATCGGGCACATTGACGGTACAGCGAACAGATATGCGCTCTGCCGGTGAAGCAAAAGTGCGTGAGCTAAGACGACGAACCGGCATTATTTTCCAGGATCACCGTTTGCTGTTTTCACGCACCGTTTTTGAAAATGTAGCATTGCCATTACGTGTGCATGGCTGGAAAACCGAGCGTCTGATTCCACGGGTGCGCAAAGTGCTGGCTTATGTAGGCTTGGCTGACCGGCTATGGTCCTATCCGGAAGCCCTGTCCGGCGGTGAGCAACAGCGTGTCGCCATTGCCCGGGCCATGACCGCCAATCCGGCTGTCATTCTGGCTGACGAGCCAACCGGCAACCTGGATGTGGATACTGCACGCCGGGTACTGGATTATCTTACGGCACTGAATCGCCAGGGCACAACCGTCATCATGGCCACCCATGATCTGCACCTGCTGGAATCACATCCGGGCCGTGTGGTGCAATTACACAACGGATCACTGGCAGGGAGCGGTTATGAATAAACGCACCGAAGTTATTCCGGATAAGGTAACCCCCCGACTTCCCGGCGGCTTTCATTTGCCCCCATTCGGTATTCATCAGGTTCTCGCCCTGATGATTGTCTGCATTGCATTATGGGCTATAGGTGCAATCTGGCTGGGCATGCAAGCAGCCAGCCAGTGGGTTGGCAGCTGGCAACAGGATATTCATATCCACGTCTATCTGGATTCTGCTGATAAGGATCAATCCATCAAGCTGAAACAAAAACTGGAAACTATCCCACAGATCGCCGCTGTCAGAAAAATATCTTCTGAAGAAGCCGCTCGCTGGATGCAGAACTGGTTACATGATGCCGGAATGAACCAGAAAGAACTGGCCGAACGTCTGCCTGTTACCTTTGAATTATCACTATTGGACGAGCAGTCTGAGTTTCTGTTTTCTGATATTCGTGATATCGCATCCCGATTCGGTGCTCAAGTCAATGAGGATGAAGTCAATCTGGCTCAGGCTCATCACTGGATTTCTCAAGCCAGATATCTGGTCTGGTTTGCATCGTTGATTCTGGCTCTGGCCATGGCACTGATTATTTCCAACACCCTACGCATGACGTTGTTGGCCCGCGCCGATGAAATTCACCTGATGCGTTTAATGGGGGCACAGGAATGGTTTGTTCGCATGCCGTTTATTCTTGAAGGCATGGTGCTTGGGGCCGGTGCAGGCTTTATAGCATGGCTAC
>CAZWWF010000137.1:1326-3842 GCA_964636805.1 uncultured Zetaproteobacteria bacterium | reverse complement strand
GCCCTGCCACGGTGCCAGCCATGATACCGGCCAGACCCAGCAACAACGACTCTGTTACCACCATGGCCGCCAGGCGCAAACGTCCACAACCCAGTGCTATCATCACACCGAACTCATGCATACGTTCCAGCATACTCATCAGCGCTGTGTTCATAATGCCGGCGGCCACAATCACCAGCACGATGGTCAGGAAGATATAGTAAAACGCGTTCTCCAGTTCCACCCACTGTTTCATCATCGGATACATATCGTACCAGCGCAACACCTCATACGACTTGCCCAGTTTCGCTTTCAATACAGCCGTTACCGGCTCCAGCCTTTCAGATGGCAGTTGTACCACAATTTCCGAATACCGCCCGTTCATAGCTGTCATCTGCTGCAGAAAACCAAGCGGGATAATCGCCAAACCACGGTCGATGCCCATCTCGCCGCTGGAGATAATACCGACCAGTGTCAGCTTATCCGCTGCCAGCGCGCCATATCTGTCTTCAGTCAGAAAAACGACATCATCGCCAATGCTGACCCCGAGATTTCGGGCAGTCGTTTTTCCCAACACGCATGCAGCTTCATCATTGTTCTGAATAAAACGGCCATGATCAACCTTGGCAGCAATGCGCGTTGCCTTCTTCTCCATGTCAGGGTTCATACCAAGCAGAACAAGCCCTTCGGAGCTTTCCTCACCTGCCGCCAGCGCGAAGGTCCGCAGTCGATAACTGAAGTCCCTTATCCCGTTTGCCTTCAGAAGCTGGATAACCAGCCCGGAATCAGGCACTGTTTTCACCAGCTGTGGATGATGAAAAAAAGCATTCGCGTGAACCTGAATGCTGCCAACAATCACCTGTTGCAGGTTACGCATCATGGTATTGTGCACACCATCATTAAAACCCCAGAGGAAAATTAACGAGGCCAGTCCCAGCGCAACCGCAGATACTGTAATCAGACTGCGGCGAGCATTGCGCACCACATTGCGCCAGGCCAGTGACAACATCAACGCCCGCTTTGGCGCAAGTTAGCCCGGGTGAATATCTGTGCCTTGATCGGTACATTAAAACTGATGCTTTCCAGTATCATCACCGTGCGTTTTTCGGGTTTATCCATGGGGTGCATGATCCACCGGGAAGGAATATCACGCCCTCCCATGTGTCTGATCCTGTCGAAAGTCAGCTGACGAATATGTTTGCCATGTTCATCGTAATAATCTTCGGAAAGCGGCATGGCATCGTGTGAAATACGACGCACAATCTTGCCCCATACTACGGGAGCATTCGGCTTTGGGACTGATTCTACCACATAAACACCATCCACATCAGCCAACAGCTTGTGGTTATAGTCCTCTACGACCGACTCCATCTTGACCAGATCGTCATTGGTAAAATCCGATCCCATCCAGTTGGAAAGCATCATCGACGGCGGGATACGGATATCGCGTTCCAGCTTGGGCAGGTACATCCACAGGTTATCGCCATCCTTGAGCCAGGTGGTATTTTTATCTTTCCGGGGAGCAAGAATCCGAATAAAAAAACGTTTTTTTATACGATCATCCCATGCATCCAGACGCACTTCGCGTTGCCAGTCTGCAGTCTCAATACGCATACTGTACCTGGCAATACTTGTATCAGAGCGGAGCCTGTCCTGTACCTGTCTGATCAGATTGCGAGCAACCGCATCACTTCGGCCACTGTCCGGATCATCATTCTGACAATACCCCGTCAGCGGCAGACCTGCCAGAATGAACATCAGTGTCGAAAATATGAACAGTCTCATGTCTCGATTGTAGTCCTGTCCGGAAGCCTCGTGAAGACTCGCTATTTGGAAAAATCGATGAATGGTGCCAGACTCACATAGAGAATAAACAGGGCCATAAGGAAAAAGAGCAGGAACTGCAAGGGCTTTTGCCTTATTTTATCGGTAACCCTCGGGTGGCGGCCTTCGTCTTTTAACAATCGATATTCTTTTCTGGCTCGCCTGGTTCTTTCCTGCTGATAACCATCGATTAACGCACCGGCCTCTTCCAGTCTGCTGTTATCATGAATCCAGATAGCAGGCACCGATATTCCCCAACCTCCGGCTGCGGTCTCATAATATTCGATACCATGCTCCTGCAACAATTGCCGGATGTCTTCAGCCTCATCATCAGGCACATTTCTCAACTTGAATAGTTTCGCAGCCATATCCCACCTGTTGTTTTCCAGAGCTTTCTTCCGTCGCCACCAACCCTGAAGTCTGATTCATTTTATTTCTGCCCGTACTGACCATGGTTGGCATGGCATATTGACAATATTTGTCACACAGTGCCGATTGCTATTGAAGCACAAGCAGCTCAATTGGCATCAACCTTGCTTAATTTAAAGTGCCATTGATGGCATAAAACACTTAGGAGAATCTAAATATGACAAATATCTCAAACAAAGAAAAGGGTTTCACACTGATCGAATTGATGATTGTGGTTGCAATCATTGGCATTCTGGCTGCCATCGCAATCCCGCAGTTCTCGAACTACCGTACCAAGGCGTTCA
>CAZWWF010000137.1:0-1226 GCA_964636805.1 uncultured Zetaproteobacteria bacterium | reverse complement strand
ATTCTGGCTGCCATCGCAATCCCGCAGTTCTCGAACTACCGTACCAAGGCGTTCAATTCAGCGGCTGTATCTGATCTGCATACTGCACGGCTGGCTGAAGAAGCTGTATTTGCTGATTATCAGGCTTATGGCTCAACCGTCGCCAAGACCGGTACAGCAGGCAAGGCTGGCGCTGGTGTAACGCTTACTGCCAACGGATTTGTAGCCACCACTACCGCGGGTCAGGAAGCTCCTGTAACAGTCAGCAACAATGTCAGTCTGGAAGCTGATACTGACAAGACCCAGGCCTATGCCACCATTACTGCGCAACATGCCAATGGTGACAAGCTTTATGCTGCAGAAACCGATCAGTCCGGTACTTATCAGAAGAGCATTACTACGGGCACAAAATTCAAGGCAATCGGTAAAGCAACCGCCAACCTTGATGCAAAGGGATACACTGCAATGTAATTGCGTGTTATTCGTGCATAGCAATCAGGAGGGAATGCTTTTTAGCATTCCCTCCTTTCTTCAGAGAATACAAAGCGGGCCAGCCTTATATGATCCAGTTTATCAACGTCCATAAAACCTACCCGAAACAAATTAATCGTTCTCCTGCCCAACATGCATTGAAGGGAATATCAATCTCACTCAAACGGGGGGAGACACTTGGCCTGATTGGTCAGAATGGTGCAGGAAAAAGCACATCTATCCGCCTGATTATGGGTTATATGCGTCCGGATCGGGGCAAGCTCATTGTGCTTGGAAACGAAAACCCTTCTCCTGCCACACGCCGACATATCGGTTATCTGCCGGAAACATCCTCTTTTCCCCCCAACCTGACATGCATGGAATTGCTTCGATTTGCCGGACGCTGCTGTGACATGTCAAATAACACTATCACTGAACGCTCAGATAAACTGTTGGATCGACTGGGTATCCGGGATGCCCGCAATCGCAGGTTGAGCGAATATTCAAAAGGTATGCAACAGCGAGCCAGCTTTGCAGCAGCACTCATCCACGATCCTGATCTGCTGATTCTGGATGAACCGATGTCCGGCCTGGATCCCATTGGTCGTGCAGAGATTATCGATTTGATTCATGACCTGCGCAATCGGGGGAAAAGCATACTATTTTGCTCACATTTGCTTGATGATGTTGCGCGCATTACCGATAATGTCGCCATCCTGCATCAGGGACATGTGCTTTATAATGGCTCGATCGCCAACTTGTGTTCACAACAATCT
>CAZWWF010000136.1:0-3874 GCA_964636805.1 uncultured Zetaproteobacteria bacterium | reverse complement strand
ACGCTGAGATTGGTGAAAGGAAAAACAGCGCACAAAAACAAACATTGATTGCCCTGGTTATCTGTTTCTGGCCGGATGACCCACATGGTCTCTGCAGATGAACAGATAACCGGCCCGGCTTGGAGGATGCACGCAGCTTTCTCATCTCCCCTTTCCGTGGTGCGTGCATTCTCCATCCCTCCCTTCCCTGTATTCATGCCGAATCCGGATATTTTCCGGAAACAATGCACGACAGGTTCTGTTGCCATTTCGCCCGTCTTGTGACAAAGTCGCGCCTCCTGTTTTTACCGGGTGGGATTTTCTGTAAACATTGAGAGGAGAACAAAAGTGAGTGACGCAATTCAAAAGGTTTTTGACCTTGTAAAAGAAAATGAGTGCGAATTTGTCGATGTTCGTTTTACGGACACCAAAGGCAAATGGCAGCATGTAACATTTCCAATCGGCGAGTTAAACGAAGATTGTTTCGAAGATGGCTTTGCCTTTGATGGTTCTTCGATTGCCGGCTGGTGTGATATCAATAACTCCGATATGTCGCTGATTCCCGATCCGGCCAGCGCTAATATCGACCCGTTCTTTGAAGCTTCCACACTGGTTCTGGTGGCGCAGGTTATCGATCCGCTGACCGGTCAGGATTACAATCGCTGTCCGCGTCAGGTCGCACAACGGGCTTTGAGCTATATCCGTACAGCCGGTATTGCCGATACAGTTTATTTCGGTCCGGAGCTGGAGTTCTTCGTGTTTGACGGTATGCGTTATAGCAATGAAATGGGTAGCTGCAGCTATGAAGTGTCATCAGAAGAAGCGGCATGGAATTCGAATGTTGCTTTTGAAGGTGGCAATACCGGTCATCGTCCAAGTGTGAAGGGTGGTTATTTCCCGGTACCTCCGGTTGATTCATTGCATGAAATGCGCAACGACATGAGTCTGGTCATGACAGATCTGGGATTTACCATGGAATGCCATCACCATGAAGTGGCAACTGCCGGCCAGTGCGAACTGGCTATGCGTTTCGGCCAGTTGATTGAACAGGCGGACAAGGCGCAGTGGTATAAATATGTCGTGCACAATGTCGCTGATGCACATGGCAAGACCGCTACATTTATGCCGAAACCGATCTTCAATGACAACGGTACGGCCATGCACGTTCACCAGTCTATCTGGAAAGATGGCAAGAATCTGTTTGCCGGTGACAAATACGCCAACCTGAGTCAGGAAGCTCTGTGGTATATCGGCGGCATTATCAAACATGCTCGCGCATTGAATGCCTTCACCAATTCATCTACCAATTCCTACAAACGTCTGGTACCGGGCTTTGAAGCACCGGTGATGCTGGCCTACTCCAACCGTAATCGTTCTGCATCTATCCGTATTCCGGTGGTCAACTCCGATCCGGCTCGTCGGATCGAGGTACGTTTCCCGGATTCATCCGGCAATCCGTATCTGGGCTTCACAGCGATGCTGATGGCCGGCCTCGATGGTATCGCCAACAAGATCGATCCAGGCGAAGCAGCAGATAAAAACCTGTACGACCTGCCTCCGGAAGAAGAAGCGAAAATCCCGACAGTGTGCAGTAGCCTGGATCAGGCGCTGGATGCATTGTCTGCAGATCGTGACTTCCTGAAAGTCGGCGGTGTGATGGATGACGATATGATTGATGCTTACATCGAACTGAAGATGGAAGAAGTCACTGAACTGCGTATGCGTCCGCATCCGATTGAGATGCAGATGTACTACTCCTGCTAAGGAATCGCTGATTCAATCAGCATCTCCCTAATGATGATGCCTGTTTGAATAAACAGGCCGTGAATACAGAAAGGCCGTCCGAAAGGGCGGTCTTTTTTTGTCTGGATAAGATGCGTTGAACAGGGTCCGACAGCTATGCGATATGCAATGGAGGTATCAGAGATTATAGTTAAGCAATGAACGACTCCATGCTGGAAAAGATTCCTGCACACCTGCATGCTGATGTGCAGCGGGTTCTTGATCTGTCGCAGCAGTTTTCAATGTTGATGCACAATATTACTGAAGATGAGTGCAGAAATCTGTTTGTCGATGCTGACAAGGCCCAGATGCCGGATGGCAGCCACAACTGGGTACCTGCCTGTGACAGCAGCAATTTGATGACCTGTATGTCTCATCTGCGCCAGTGCAAAAACCGGGCACATCGGCACCTGATTTGGTGGGAAATAGGTCTTAACGGTGATATGGATATCTCATGTCGGGCGATTGCTGATCTGGCTTCCGGATTGCTTTCTCTGGCGTTGAAAATGGCAGAGCGGCTGATTGCGCCGCGTTACGGGCGTGTGGTCAATGGTTCGTTCTGTGTGGTTGGTCTTGGCAAACTGGGGGGCCGGGAGTTGAATCTGGGTTCGGATGTTGATCCGCTGTTCATATGGCAGGGCAGTGGAGAGTCAACGGGCGGACGCCAATCGATTCCGGTAGCTGAATATTATACACAACTGTCCAGAATGTTGATTCGACTGATGAGTGAGCGCACAGCAGATGGCATTGTATGGCCGGTGGATATGCGGCTCAGACCCGGTGGTGATGCTGCCTCCATTGCCCTGAGCCTCGATGCCACGCTTAATCACTATCTGGAGTATGGCCAGACATGGGAACGGGCCATGTTGATCAAGGCACGTCCTGTGGCGGGGGATTTGATGCTGGGTCAAGCATTTATCGAAGGCGTTGCACCGTTTATTTATCGTCGTTATCTGGACTATACCACCGTAGCAGCGCTGGCCGAGATGAAACGCCGCATTGATATTCAGGCAGGAAGTAGCGGTATAGCACCGGGGTTTGATGTGAAGCGTGGCAGGGGCGGTATTCGCGAAATTGAATTCATTATCCAGTCGCTGCAACTGTTACATGGTGGCAGAACCCCTGAACTGCGCCTGCAACCCAGCATGCAGGCCATTGATGCATTGATGCAGGCGGGCGTTATCGCGCGACAAGAAGTAGAACCACTCAAGGAGGCGTACAGATTCTGGCGGCGAATCGAACATGCCATTCAGGCCCGGCGCGGCGAACAGACCCACAAGCTGCCTGCAGATTATCGTGATTATCTGTCTGAGGCCACAGGAATTGCCGATATAGAACAGCAGCTGTTGCACCATGCCGGCATTGTTGAGGCCGCATTCAATAAATTCGTCAAACCGGTCGATGCCGGTGCCCGCATGGGGCAGGACTGGTTGAGTGGCGCCCATGTCGGTCTGGATGCCATGCAGCCAGAGGATCAACGCCGCATGCAGGCTGCGCTGCACAATATTGATGTGAATTTATCGCGCGGCCTGTTGCCCGAACGTAGCCGGGTGCAGGTGGGGCGGATTCTGTCTTACGCCATGCCGCGCTGGCTTGATGATGCCAACGGGATAACTGCACTGGAATCGCTGGCCGAACTGATACGCTCAATTGCCGGACGTGCCACCTGGATTGATCTGCTGGCCACGCATCAGGGCGCGCTGGACTGGCTGGTCGGGGTGCTCTCGGCCAGCCGTTATCTGGCTAATCATATTGTCAAAGATCCCTCATGGCTGGAGTGGCCGCTGACGGTTGAACACAGTGCAGCCGATATCGGTAATATTTGTCATCATTTGGGTGAGCTACGCGATTTCGATGATGTCGAACAAACGCTGGCCGATATTGGCCGCTGGGTGGATCGGGGTAGATTGTTGTCGGCGCTGGCGGTCGATGCCCATACAGCCGATGCGATGGAGATTGGTGGCTGGCTGGCTGATGTAGCTGATGCGGCCACGCAGGCTGTGCTGCGCCTGTGCCTGCACCAGATGGAATTACCAGATGATTTCCCCTTTGTGGCGCTGGCCATGGGTAAACACGGTTCGCGTGAAATGGGGCTGGTGTCTGATCTCGATAT
>CAZWWF010000135.1:0-3902 GCA_964636805.1 uncultured Zetaproteobacteria bacterium | reverse complement strand
TGGCATTACCCAGTGTTCGCGATATTGTAGAAGCTGCCCGCACTGCCTGTGGCCGGGCTTGATGGAGCAGTTACAAGATAATTTCTCACCACAAAGACACAAAGGCACAAAGAAATACATATATCGATTTTCTTTGTGCCTTTGTGCCTTTGTGGTAAAAAGGTGTGAGGAATATTATGCCGATTGATGTGTTTATGACGCAGCTGTCACCGACCATGACCGAGGGTAAAATTGCCCGGTGGTTGAAAAAGGAAGGTGATACGCTGGAATCCGGTGAAATCATGGCCGAAGTGGAAACCGATAAGGCCACGATGGAAATGGAAGTCGTGGATGAGGGCGTGATGCACAAAATTCTTGCGCCCGAGGGTTCCACTGTCGCCGTCGGCACCGCCATTGCTGTGATTGCCGAAGATGGCGAGGAAGTCCCTGCGGATTATATGCCCGAAAGCAGCGCAGAAGCGACTCCGGAAGCGGAACCTGCGCCGGAACCCGCTGTTCAACAAGCCGTCGAAACAGTGGCTCCTGCACCAGTGGAGTCCGCCCCGGCTCCGGTCGCCAGAACAGGGCGCATCAAGGCCAGTCCGCTGGCACGCCGCCTGGCCAAACAAAAAGGCATCAATCTTGCCGCCATTCAGGGTACTGGTCCGAACGGGCGCATTGTGAAAGCCGATATTGAAAACGCTTCCAGACGAGGTATCAGTCTGGGTGGTTCCACTGCGGCGGTAACACCGCCGCCGGTACGCCCGTTGCCACAAGGACCGTTGCCATACCATGCCGATGAATATGATCGCGTGGAAAATTCCATGATGCGCAAGGCGATTGCCCGCCGCTTATCTGAATCCAAGCAGCAGGTGCCGCATTTCTACCTGAGTGTGGATGTTGCCATGGATCGATTGATGGATCTGCGTGCCCAGCTCAATGAAGCAGCTGATGGTGCATTCCGTTTGAGTGTGAATGATTTCATTATCAAGGCAGTTGCCAAGGCATTGACCGACGTGCCGGCCGCCAATGCCAGCTGGACCGATAGCGATACACTGATGCACAAACATGCGCATATCTCGGTGGCTGTGGCCATCGAAGGCGGTTTGATTACGCCGGTGATCCGTTTTGCCGAGCAGAAGGGTATTACCGACATCTCCGCTGAAGTGAAGGAACTGGCCGGTCGCGCCCGTGCCGGCGAACTGAAGCCGGAAGAATATTCAGGCGGTACATTCTCGATTTCCAATCTGGGTATGTATGGCGTCAAACAGTTCGCAGCCATCGTCAATCCGCCCGAAGGTGCCATTCTGGCGGTGGGCGGCACCGATGAACGAGCCATCGTTGAGAATGGTGCTGTCGTTGTGAAGAAGATGATGACACTGACCCTTTCCTGTGATCACCGTGTCGTCGATGGCGCTGTGGGCGCAGAGTTCCTGGCAGCCCTGAAGAAACATATTGAGTGCCCTGCCGGCACGCTGATCTGATTTCCCGCCACGGAGATACAAAGAAACCAGGAAAAAACATGCTTCGGTTTCCTTTGTGCCTTAGTGTCTCTGTGGTTCATTATTTTTTGAGGTTTAGACATGCCGATTGATGTATTTATGACCCAGTTATCACCGACCATGACCGAAGGCAAAATTGCCCGCTGGTTGAAAAAAGAGGGTGATGAACTGGTTTCCGGTGAAGTGATGGCCGAAGTGGAAACCGACAAAGCCACGATGGAAATGGAAGTCGTTGATGAAGGCATCCTGCATAAAATTATTGCGCCGGAAGGCAGCATTGTACCGGTTGGTGCGGCCATTGCCGTGATTGCCGAAGATGGTGAAGACGTGCCGGCCGATTATATGCCGCAAAGTTCCGGTGTTGAAACGCTGACTGAGGCCGAAACAGATGCGCCGGCAGAAGAAGCGGCGGAACTGGCCGCCGAATCCGCCCCGGCAGCGCAGGCTGCCGCCGAAATCGGCCATGCCGTGCACGATGCCGAAGAAGCCGTTGAAGAAGAACATGAATTAAGCCTCAAACCATCCGGCCTGTTCAATGCCGATGGCGAATATGATGTGGTCATCATTGGAGCCGGCCCCGGCGGTTATGTGGCTGCCATACGTGCAGCACAACTGGGTTTGAAAGTGGCCTGTATTGAATCCACCCACCTGGGCGGCATCTGCCTGAACTGGGGTTGCATCCCAACCAAGGCATTATTACGCACAGCCGAAGTCATCAACATCATCCAGCACAGCGGGGATGCGCTGGGACTGGGCGTCAGTGAAGCCAATCCCGATCTTAAAAAGGCTGTCGCCCGTTCGCGTGCGATTTCCGCCAAACTGAATAACGGTATCGGTTTTCTGTTCAAGAAGAACAAAGTGGAGCATATCGAAGGTTTTGCCTCATTCGAATCCGGCAACAGGTTGATGGTGAAGGATGGCGAAGGTAATGAGAACCAGGTTACGGCCAAGCATGTGATTGTCGCTACCGGTGCGCGTGCACGTGCATTCCCGGGCATGGATGTCGATAACGAAGTGATTATCACCTACAAACAGGCGCTTGCTCCCAAAGCATTGCCGAAGAAACTGCTGGTGATCGGCTCCGGCGCGATCGGTATGGAGTTTGCCTATTTCTATAATGCCATGGGTTCCGAAGTGACTGTTATCGAGGCGGCTGATCAAATCCTGCCGCTGGAAGATCCCGAGATTTCCAAAATCGTGGCGCGTTCGTTCAAGAAGCAGAAAATCAATATCATTACCGGTGCCATGGTATCCTCGGCCAAAAATGTCGATGGTAAAGCTGTGGTGGAATATGAAGCCAAAGGCAAGCAGGCATCGGTCGAAGGGGATGTCTGTCTGGTGGCAGTCGGTATTATTGGCAATACTGAAAATATCGGGGCGGATAACACATCCATGAAAATCGATCGCAATGCTATTGCGGTGGATGACTGGTATCGCACCGATCATGCCGGCATCTATGCGATTGGCGATGTGGTGGGTGCACCCGCGCTGGCACATGTGGCCAGCCATGAGGGTATTGTCTGTGTCGAAGCCATTGCCGGAAAACATCCACATAAAGTGGATTATGGGAATGTGCCCGGATGCACCTATTGCCAGCCCCAGGTGGGTTCATGCGGCAAAACCGAAACGCAATGCAAGGACGAGGGTATTCCGTACAAAGTGGGGCGTATGTCTTACAATACCAATGGTAAAGCCATGGGCCTGGCAGAAACCGATGGTATGGTGAAAACCATCTTCCACGCCGAGACCGGCGAATTGCTGGGCGCGCACATTGTCGGCGCGGAAGCGACTGAAATGATTGTATCTCTCGGTGTCGCCAAAACGCTGGAAACCACCGAAGCCGAACTGGCGCATCACATGTTCCCGCACCCGACACTGTC
Source organism: uncultured Zetaproteobacteria bacterium (assembly GCA_964636805.1). Classification (GTDB taxonomy): domain Bacteria; phylum Pseudomonadota; class Zetaproteobacteria; order Mariprofundales; family Mariprofundaceae; genus Mariprofundus. Next base: position 541 of record CAZWWF010000135.1, on the reverse strand, counting down.
GGAAATGATCCACGAATCCGTACTCGATTCAGACGATCGCGCCATTCACATCTAGGGCCTGTTCACATAAAATCCAGCCGAAGCGTTACTGTCCGAAATGGGGCCAGGCAAGGCGTGAGGAGTAAAATTTGGTGAATCCAAATAAACGATGAGCAACGCTGCGTGGCCCCATTTCGGGCGTAACCCTGCGGGACTGGCCATTTTTCCGTCCTGCTGCGTTATACGCGCTGATGTGCAATAAGCACATTGCGCTCGCAATGCCTTGCAGGGACACAAAAATGGCCGAGTCGCTACGCATGGATTTTATGTGAACAGGCCCTAAATCAATACCCTGCAATAGCAGGGTATGAAACTGTTTTACTGACCATGATTGGTCGCTGATCCCTATAGTGGTAGCAAAACAGGGTCAATCAACGTCAGCAGCCAAGGCCGAAAGAAGACACTCAAAACTGTCTCCTGATTTAATATCGATTTAAACCGTGAACGAACTCTAGTATTCCGGGCCAACTGGAGTCGGATCTTTCGAATCCAGCAACTCCAC
>CAZWWF010000134.1:0-3908 GCA_964636805.1 uncultured Zetaproteobacteria bacterium | reverse complement strand
TGCACTGCTTCATTGCCAAGCCTTCCCATGGCATAGGTAATCAGACTCCCCAGCACATTACCAGCAGTCGCAATCGCCACAATGCCTATTGCACTGGCTCCGTCATTAAGCCGATAAAGCAATAATGCTTCCGAGCCTCCGGGTAACAGTGTCGAGGAAATCAGTGCAGAAAAAAACAGCGCCCAGTCCATGCGCAAAACCTAACCATATGTTACCATCACTGCATGATTTATCCCTTTTATTCACCACTGGGACCACTTTCTTATGCATGGGATGGAAAGCTGTGCCGGCATATCTGGCTGAAGCAGCTGAAAACTGCAGAAGCCGCTCAGGATGACCCTGTAGCCCAATGGCTGAATGCTTACTTTGATGGAAATATCTCACCCTTACCGCCACTGGACAAACCCGCCACACCCTTTCAGGCAAAGATGCGCACGGAACTGTTAGCCATTCCTGCCGGAACAGTACGAACATATGGAGATCTGGCTGTAAAACTCGGCACGGCACCGCGCGCCATGGGGCAAGCACTGGGAGCAAATCCGCTACCGATCCTGATTCCCTGTCACCGCGTGGTTGCTGCCAACGGTTTAGGCGGATTTTCCTGTGGCCTTGCCTGGAAGAAAAAATTACTACAGCTCGAGAAAGCCTTACAGCCATGTGCTTGACACCCTCCTCGACCTAAAGGACGAGGTTTTACGGCGTGCTGGATAAAGATTTCAACTTGAGGCGACAACACCGCTCAGTCATGATCAGCCCATGAAAATTGCAAGCTGGAATGTAAATTCGCTTAATGTTCGTCTACCCCATGTGCTGTCATTCCTTGAACAGGAAGAGCCGGATATACTGGCTTTGCAGGAAACCAAGCTGACGGATGAAAATTTTCCGATTGAGGCCATTCATGCCGCCGGCTATCAGGTCGCCTTCTCCGGTCAAAAAACCTACAATGGTGTCTGCGTATTAAGCCGCAGCAACATTGATAACATCGTGACAGATTTACCACAACTGGATGACCCGCAAAGACGCTTGCTGGCTGCAAGTGTGAATTCGGTACGCATCATCAATATCTATATTCCCAACGGGCAGGAAGTCGGATCGGATAAATATGCTTATAAATTCCGCTGGTTACATGCATTTCATCAATATCTGCAATCAGAACTGGCCAGACACCGCCAGTTGGTTGTGCTGGGGGATTACAACATCGCACCAGACGATCAGGATGTACATGATCCGGGACGCTGGCATGAGAGAATTATGTGTTCGACAGCCGAACGCGAATGGTTTCAATCACTGGTCGGGCTCGGGCTGGTGGATACAGTCAGGTGCGTTCACCCGGATGAACCCATGTTTAGCTGGTGGGACTACCGCATGAATGCATTCCGGCGCAACTGGGGCATTCGAATTGACCATATACTGGCAACGCCGTCGATGAAACCCGTTGCCGCTGCAGTGGCAGTAAATTACCGGGCCCTGGAACGCCCCAGCGATCATGCGCCGGTTTGTGTAACGTTTGCGTAAAGGAAGATATTGCCAGGCCATCATGAGAGCGTTTGGTATGACATGTGATTGATAGTTCTTTGCTTTCTGGTGGCAATGATAAAGAGTTTGCGGGACAGTGATTACTGATATTAATGTCTGAAACGGGTGATTTATGAATTCCAAAGCAATCGCAGTCATGGCATCAGGCCGTGGCAGTAATCTGAAAGTCATACTCGAATCAGTTGCTGCGGGTGAATGCCCTGTTGATGTGCAACTGGTCATTTCTGACAAAGCCGATGCAGCAGCACTTGAAATTGCCCGTGACGCAGATGTGCCGCATATCATGCACCTGAATCCCAAAGACTATCAGGATCGCGCCCAATTCGATGCCGCCTGTGCCGACCTGATTGATCACCATGGTTGCCAATGGATCGTACTGGCCGGTTATATGCGCATCCTTTCAAGCTCCTTCGTACGCCGCTTTCGCGGTCGCATTGTTAATATCCACCCTGCCATCCTGCCGGCATTTCCCGGAGCGCATGCTGTGGAAGATGCTGTGTCTTATGGTGTGAAAGTGTCCGGTTGCACGGTACATCTGGTGGATGAAGTGCTGGATGGAGGCCCGATTCTGGCCCAAGCGGTTGTGCCCGTGCTTGATGATGATACACGCGATTCTCTGCATGCCCGAATTCAGATGGAGGAGCATAAAATCTATCCGGCAACGCTCAAACGTATGATGGAAGATGGTTTCAGTATTATTGGCCGCAAGGTAATCTGGAACAGCTAGGGATTATTCACACCATCTTTCTGACGGGGCTCAATAAAAGCATTGTATAATCAATAATTTAAACCCCATAGTTCGAGCCTTTTGTGCGCTATATCACATAATGGAAAGTACTTTTCACCATGATCCGCGACACTTGTAGTCCCGACTTTCGGACAAGCAGGTGATACAGTTATGGAGGGAAAATGCGTGTAAATGATCAAACATTCCGGATTCAGTGGTTTCATACCCTATGTGCCATGTTATTGCTGTTACTCTCGGCATGTTCCACGCACCAACAACCTGTCACTCTGGATAAAAGTAAACCACAAGCCGTTATGGTCATTGGATTACCCCAGTTTGACGATAACAAACGTATCGATATTCGTCGCGAAAACCCTGTCTATGCAATTATCGGCCTCACAGCCAAGGCCATACAGCAAGTAGCCCGGGAGTATAAACGAATTCAATATCAGGATGCCAATCCATCCCTGCATCGTTATTGCGTCAACGGCATGCGTCACGCCATCAAGCGGCGACTGCACAAACTGGGGTATCAGGTCAAGGATCTGGATATGACTTACTGGCAGGCACAGTCGGCTTATCGCAAAAATAATACTCAATTAAAAGGGGTGGATGCACTGCTTAAAGTGGATATTAAACGTTTTGGTTATTTTTCTGCTTCCCCGTTCAAACCCTACCGCCCCGGCATGGTAGTAGCCGCTGACTTGATATCCACAAAAGAGCGTAAAATTCTTTCTTCAAATGTATACAATGTCGGCTACGATCCGGATGATATTTCCAGATTCGATCTGCAAATCAGTTATATGACAAATATCCATATGGCTGATAAGCGCTACTTTTATCGTAATTTCAAGGCTCTGATGTCCCATGCCAAAGCAAGCTCATCGGCTTTGAAGTTTGTAGCCGGTGTGGCTGCAGAAAGTGTAGCCGGAGATCTTGAGAAACATAACCACCCCTACCTCCTGGCTAAACGACGCTAAAGCGTATCCGGACAGCTCATGGAACCCTGAATAAATAAGCACTCTCTTGAGGAGATGCTGGCTTTTGACATCCTGTATAGTACTGAATTGACCAGCGTTTGCTTAAGCGGCTCCATCATCCAGCAGTATTTTATCCAGTCGTTTCCCGTGAGCATGGTGAGCATCGCTTAATGGCAACCGAACGTAAAATGCAGCACCGTTCCCCGCCTGGGAGTCCACTCGAATTTCACCATGATGGGCATCCACAATGCGCTTGCAGATAGCCAGACCCAACCCTGCCCCCTCGCCTTCTTTACGACAGCGCGCATCATCGGCACGATAAAACCTGTCGAATAAACGCTGCTGCTGTTCCTTGGCAATACCCGGACCTTCATCACGGATACAGATGATTGCCGAACCATCTTTTGCCTGAGCAGTCAGATGAATACTTGAATGCTCAGGCGCATGTTTGAACGCATTGGATAACAGGTTCATCACGGTGCGCTCGATTTGGCTGGCCTCACCCATAATCTCCAGCCCTTCTTCGATTTGCATATCAAGATTGACATGTTGACTATCGAACAAGATCAAATGTTGTTGCCCCACTTCCTGCAACAGAAGCGAGAGATCAACAGGTGTCTGTACGATTTCCAGTTGGCCGGCATCAGCACGCGCCAGCGTCAGCA
>CAZWWF010000133.1:2393-3927 GCA_964636805.1 uncultured Zetaproteobacteria bacterium | reverse complement strand
CCACCAAAACACAAAGGGCTGCCTCATGAGGCAGCCCTTTGTGTTTTGGTGGTATGGGTTGCAGATAAATGCCGAGGGTGCAATGAATTGGCCTTGGTTCTTTTGGTTTTTTTACGGCTGCGGATATGAAAATACTGAGTATGGTTAGTTTGAAACGGCCTCCGGGTAAGGCAGGAGGTTTACTCCGCATATCATCAGATATAATCCGAGGGTGATCCGGATCATACAATTATTATACATTATCCGGGACAGGCTCTTTATTCTTACATATACATGCTGTCCATGATGGGCCTCAACGCATACCATAGCCAGCCATTATCGATGGTTGGAAGTGCCTCGTATCATAAGTGTTTTACCGCAGTTTTTGTGGGGTTAAGAAGTCTTCATAAACTTGACCGTATGCATTGCCGGTGGTAGCAAGCACACCCTGTTTTCGAGGACAGATTCAGGGGTGTCAGTTAAGGAGGGGATTTCAATGGGCGCAGCGTATCTCGCCAACGAATATGCACCAATATTTATCTTTATTCTGATTGCTATCGGTATGGGTGCGATGCCCTTGGTGATGACGCTGATGGTTTCCGAACAGAAGCCGGATGCGGAAAAGCTCTCTGCCTATGAGTGTGGCTTTGAAGCCTTTGAGGATGCCCGTCTGCAGATTGATGTGCGTTTCTATTTGCTGGCTATTTTGTTTGTTATCTTTGATCTGGAAAGCGCGTTTCTGTTCCCGTGGGCGATTGTGCTCAACAAGATCGGATTGTTCGGCTTTGTTGAAATGGTACTGTTTCTGTTGATTCTGCTGGTCGGATTCATTTATGCGTGGAAGAAAGGAGCCTTGCAATGGGAATAGAGGGCGTACTTGAGAAGGGTTTTATTACGACCACTGCCGACAAACTTATCAATGGCGCTCGCGCCGGGTCACTTTGGCCAATGACCTTTGGTCTGGCTTGTTGTGCTGTTGAAATGATGCATGCGGGTGCGGCCCGTTATGATCTGGATCGTTTTGGTATTGTGTTCCGCCCGTCTCCGCGTCAGTCCGATGTGATGGTGGTGGCCGGCACGCTGTGCAACAAGATGGCGCCGGCATTGCGTAAGGTGTACGATCAGATGTCCGAACCACGCTGGGTGATCTCAATGGGGTCATGTGCTAACGGCGGCGGTTATTATCACTATTCTTATTCGGTAACGCGCGGTTGTGATCGGATTGTACCCGTGGATATTTATGTGCCCGGTTGTCCTCCGACTGCTGAAGCCCTGTTGTACGGATTTATTCAGTTGCAGGAAAAAATAAAACGCACCAATACCATTGCCCGGTAGATGCTATGACTGAAAGTAATGAGACAAAAGAGAAATTACAGGATGATATCGGCATGAATGCGGTTGCAGATAATAATGCTGCGGTAGCTGGTTTGCGTGCGAGATTCGGTGAGCAGGTGCTGGAGTCCCACGAGGGGATGGATTGCCCGGTGGTTATGCTGGCACGCGGATGTATTGTGGATGCCTGCCACTATTTGAAAAACGAACAGTCCTTTGAGCA
>CAZWWF010000133.1:0-2293 GCA_964636805.1 uncultured Zetaproteobacteria bacterium | reverse complement strand
CCGCTGACAGGGCGGGTTGAAATGTTCTTTGATGAAGCGCAGTGGCGCTGTGTCTATCGTCCGAACAAGTTGGAAGATCGCGTGTTGATTGACCGCACATGGCCGGGGGTTGATCGTGGCTGAGATTAAGAATTATACGCTGAACTTTGGTCCCCAGCATCCGGCTGCTCATGGTGTGCTGCGTCTGGTGTTGGAACTCGATGGCGAGGTGGTCGAGAAAGCCGATCCGCATATTGGCCTGTTGCATCGCGGTACCGAGAAATTATTTGAATACAAAACATATCTGCAGAATATACCCTATTTTGATCGTTTTGATTATGTCTCCATGATGGCTAACGAACATGCTTATGCACTTGGGGTGGAGAAATTGCTGGGTATTGAAGCACCGGAGCGGGCGCAGTATATCCGGGTGATGTATGCCGAGCTGACACGTATTCTGAACCATTGTATGTGGCTGGGCGCTGTGGCGCTGGACATTGGCGCGATGACAGTATTTCTTTATTGCTTCCGCGAGCGTGAAGATATTTTCGATTTCTATGAAGAAGTCAGTGGTGCACGTATGCATGCATCGTATTTTCGCCCGGGCGGCGTGTCCAAGGATCTGCCAGACGGGCTGCTGGGTAAAATTAAATCATTTACCGAGCGTTTCCCCGGTCTTGTGGGTGAATATGAAACCCTGCTGACCGAAAATCGTATCTGGAAACAGCGGAATGTGGATATTGCCATTGTCGATAAAGAAGCCGCTCTGGACTGGGGTTTTACCGGCCCGATGATTCGCGGTTCTGGGATTGCCTGGGATTTGCGTAAAACGCAGCCGTATGATGTTTACGACAAGGTGGAATTCGATATTCCGGTTGGCGTAACCGGTGATTGTTATGACCGTTATCTGGTGCGTGTGGAAGAGATGCTGGAGGCCAACCGCATTATCAGTCAGTGCGTGGAGTGGCTGGCAAACAACCCCGGGCCGGTCAAGGTGGATGATTATAAATTTACCAGTCCGAAACGGGCAGAAATGAAATCCGATATGGAAGCCCTGATTCATCACTTCAAGTATTTTCAGGAAGGCTATCACGTGCCGAAAGGCGAAGTGTATCAGGCGGTGGAACATCCGAAGGGCGAATTTGCTGTGTACATCGTATCGGATGGTTCTAACAAGCCCTATCGCATGAAGGTTCGTGCGCCGGGTTTTGCTCATATAGAAGCACTGGATTATATGTGTCGAGGTCATATGGTCGCCGATGTGGTGGCGATTCTGGGCACGCAGGATATTGTGTTTGGGGAGGTTGACCGATGAGCGCGGAATCCGTTCGCTTTAGCGATGAGCGGCTGGCCGAGATCGAGGCGCTGGTAAAGCGTTATCCGAGTCCGCAGTCTGCCCTGATGCCTGTGTTATATATGGCACAGGAAGATTTCGGTTATTTGTCGATGGATGCACAGCAAATGATTGCCGATGTGTTGGGGCTGCGTTTGATGCAGGTGCGTGAAGTGGTGACGTTCTATACGATGTTTCGTGAGCAGCCATGCGGCACCTATTTGCTGGAAGTATGTACCAATGCCGGCTGTATGCTCAATGGTGCCAATGAACTGGTGGCCCATATGTGCGATACGCTGGGCATCAGTGTGGGTGAAACCACATCCGATGGTTTATTCACTGTGACGGAAGTGGAATGTGCCGGTGCCTGTGGCGGAGCGCCTGTGGTTCAGGTGAATAATATTTATCATGAGAAGGCTACGCCGGAAACAATGGATGAATTCATTGCAAAAGCCCGTTCAGAAGGAGCTGAAAAGTGACCATTCCTTCAGATCCTAAACAGGTCAAACAGATTTGTTTCGACCGCATCAATATCCCCAATGTGAATACGTTGACCGTGGCACGTGAACATGGCGCTTACGAGTTTCTTCCCACCGTTCTGAAAGAATTCGATTCGGCCAGAATCATTGATGAGGTGAAAACATCAGGCGTACGTGGTCGAGGCGGGGCCGGATTTCCGACCGGGCTGAAGTGGTCATTTGTTCCGCGAAATACCGGCAAGCCAACTTATTTGTTATGTAATGCTGATGAAGGAGAGCCCGGTACGTTCAAGGATCGTGATATCATGCGTTTTGATCCGCATCTGCTGATCGAAGGCATGATTATGGCCGGGTTTGCACTGGGTGTGCATGATGCCTATATCTATATTCGCGGCGAATTTTTGCACGAAGCCAACGTGATGAATGATGCGATTGCCGAGGCTTATACTGCCAATCTGCTGGGTGATGATATTCTCGGCAGCGGTTATTCCATGCACCTGAC
>CAZWWF010000132.1:0-4000 GCA_964636805.1 uncultured Zetaproteobacteria bacterium | reverse complement strand
TTAGTTATATGATCCATGATATTTTCTCCTTAACTTTCTGTCTGGCCATGCTGTAATCAGGCAAATGGAATGGTCATCTTCTCGAAAAGGTGCGCACCAAATCTGATGCCCAATTGGGATGACAAATGTCCTCTGATCCGGATAATGATTCCTGACAATAATATCCACATAGGCTCCATTTTGGATGAGTTCGCAATCACTTCAAGTGAGATGCCTTGCTCCGGAAGGAGAACCCCTCCGGCAGTAATAAGAATATGTACTTGACCCGATACCATAGTCAGAGGTTTAGATTTGCGCTCATCACGAAATATTGGAGGCAAAAATGTACAGGGAAGTTGATTACTGATGGTAGTTGCCCGAATAGTTCATGGCGGAGTTCTTTGGGAACCATGTCCGGAGCTACCTTGCTTGCTTTCCTGACTCGTCTGTTGTGCCCCGCCTGTTGGCCCGCATATGCGGGGCTTCTGAGTTCCATGGGACTTGGATTTCTGTTGAAGGCCACATGGCTGCTGCCGCTCACCACGGTGACTCTGGTGTTTGTTGTCGGATCACTTGCTTTTCGTGCCAGAGCACGCTGGGGCTACGGGCCTTTTATTTTGGGCATGCTGGGTTCAGGCGCTCTGCTTGCCGGCCAGTTTATATTCTCCTTGGGAACGGCGATGTCTGAATGGGGCATCGATGGTGGCGCACTGTTGCTGGTGTTGGCATCTGTATGGAATGGCTGGCCACGTAAAAGAAAAAGTATGGAGACAGGTGAATGCCCATCATGTCCATCTGAAATATTAGGAGCTTGACTCCATACTAAGGTACAGGGTTTAGAGTTGCGGTGATTACAAAGGCAAGGAGGTAACAGTATGACTATCAAACAAAAAATTGAGGTGTTCAGCTCGGGTTGTCCAATCTGTAAAGAGGCGACTGATCTGATCAATCGTCTGGCCTGTGAAGAATGCGAAATTTCCGTACTGGACATGCATAAACCCGAAGTGGCGAATATAGCGAAAGAACTGGGCGTTCAGTCCATTCCGGCTGTTGTGCTTGATGGCAAGCTCGCTGCATGTTGTTCAGGACGGGGGATCAGCGAGGCATCATTACGTGGTGCCGGATTACGATGTCCGGTGAGTGCATAAAATGACCCGAAAAACCATTGGCTGGGTCGCCAAAGAGGCGGGCGTGAATGCACAGACTGTGCTCTATTATGAGCGTCGTGGTTTGTTACCTGCGCCCTCACGTTCCATGAATGGCTACCGCGTATTTAATGATGCATCGGTACGGCGTATCCGCTTTATCAAACGTTCGCAGGAACTGGGCTTTACGCTGAAGCAAGTGATGGCGCTGTTGGCATTGCAGGGTGAGCAGGATGCAAGCTGTGCGGAAGTGAGCAGCATGGCTGCAAACCACTTGCAAGACATTGAAACGAAGATTCATGATCTTGAACGTATGAGAAATGCGCTGATTCCACTGGTTGAGGCGTGTCCTAAAAACGGGACGCTGAAAGCCTGCCCGATTATGGATAGTCTGGATAATCCTAATGATCAGGAAGTTCCTTGATGTTCGGAAAAATTTCAACGCTCTTTTTATCCGTATCTGTAGCCATCGCTCTTTTTAGCGGAGGTTCCGGATTGATGTCAACGGCTCAGGCCGGCCCGATTACCTTCAGCAGCGCCCTGCCTGTTGCCGACGGCATGAGCATTTTACGTAGTCAGATCAAGCTGGTACGAAAATCAGGCGATGCCACGCCCGCAGGTCGGGTGCTGAATGTAACCGCAGCGCCCGTTGTGCTGGCCTATGGTGCCAGTCCAAAACTGGCCCTGTTCGTCGGTGTACTGCCCTATGTGGATAAACGTCTGGATATTAATATGGGCGGTAAACGTATCAGGCGCGGCGCGCATGGTATCGGCGATGCTTCGTTGTTTGCCCGCTACACCATGTTTCAGGTAAATCGCCCCGGTGAGACCCTGCGCATTGCTCCGTTTGCAGGCCTGAAAACACCCACAGGCTCGCACAACCAGCGCGATGCCTTCGGCTTGGTTCCGCGCATCTTGCAACCGGGTTCTGGTTCCTGGGATCCCTTTGCCGGCATTGCAGTCACGCGCCAAACGTTGGATTGGGAGTTTGACATGGCGGCTAAATACCGATTGAACACCGGGGCATCAGGATTCACCTTTGGCGATGAAGCGAGGGCGGATGCCTCGTTTCAGTACCGGGTATTTCCACGCTCGCTTGAGTCCGGTGGCGTGCCTGCGTTTGTCTATGCCGTACTGGAATCCAACCTGATCTGGAATGGTAAAAACAGTGCTCTTGGTGTCACCGCCCCCAATAGCGGCGGCCTGACATGGAATCTTGCACCGGGACTGCAATATGTCACATCCCGACTGATACTGGAGACTGCTGTTCAGATTCCCGTTGTGCAGAACCTGAACGGCACAGCGCTGGAATCAGATTGGGTGTGGACGGCGGGATTTCGCTGGAATTTCTTTTTCTAAGATATACACAAACTTGGCCACAAATGACACGAATGAACACGAATTAGGGCAAAGGAGAATATCAATGAGAATATTTAGCGTTTTACTTATCACAGGGCTGCTACTGGCTGCACCGCTTACACCTGTGAGCGCGCAAGAAAACAGCATGCAATCAGCTACCATTCAGGTCGATGGGCTTTCCTGCCCGTTTTGTGCTTACGGGCTGGAAAAGCATTTGAAGAAAGTCAAAGGTGTTGAAGACGTTGAAATCAACATGAAGAGCGGCAAAGCAACCGTAGCATTCAAATCCGGAGCGCAAGTCGATGATGCCGCACTGAGTGAGGCTGTGACAAAGGCGGGCTTTACCGCCCGTGGCATTACACGCCAGTGAAGGTACTGAGACGTTTTTTACCCTCACTGTTTGGACTGATTGTCATCGGACTGCTGGCTGGTTGCACTGGCAGTCCTGTCGATGTGCAGGTCTGGGGAGGGCAGGGCAGTGAGCCGGGGCAGTTTAATGAGCCTTTTGATGTGGCTGTGGATGCGGACGGTTTTGTTTATGTCACCGATGTGCGCAACAATCGGGTGCAGAAATTTACGGCAGATGGCGATTTTGTGCTGGCCTTCGGTCAGCAACAGTTTGAAAAGCCCGGCGGCATTGGCATTGATCCGGATGGTACGGTGTGGGTCACCGATTACGATCTGGATCGTATTTTTCATTTTGATCCGAACGGAAAACTTCTCGCTGCATGGGGTACGGCAGGCGATCAGCCGGGCGAATTCGCATCTCCGGTGGATGTGGCGGTGAGTGCTGCCGGTGTGGTTTATGTGGTGGATCAGTATCACCATCGCATTCAGCAATTCTCACCGGATGGACATTTTATCCGCACATGGGGCAAGCAGGGTAAGGTCAATATAGTGCGTTCGGCATTGAATTTTCTGATTTCCGATGGGCATGCCAGTGAATTTTATTATCCGTCCCGTATCGCTATTGGCCAGGATAATCGTGTTTATGTCTCCGATGCCTACAACAATCGCGTGCAGGTATTCGATTCCGCAGGTCACTTCCTGCACAGTATTGGCGGCATGGGGTTATGGGGCGGGCGATTCCGCGTCGCATCTGGCATCGCCGTCGGAGGCGATGGCAGCCTGTTCGTGGCTGATTTTTACAACAACCGCATCCAGCACTTTGATCATGCTGGTCGCTTCATCGGTGCATGGGGTGGTAAAGACGATAAACCTGGTCAGTTCTCCGGCCCGACCGGTATTGCTGCAAGTCGTAGTGGCCGCATCTATGTGGCGGACTGGGGTAATCATCGCATTCAAAATGTTCTGCTGCAGTGATTGAGGCGCTACAGTACGCGCGGCTGGTATCAGGAGGCGCATGAATATGGGTGGCTGTGATTGCCATATTGAGATCGAGCAAGGTGAACAGCGGCGTACGCTGATATTGCTGCTGCTGATCAACGCTGTGATGTTCTGTGTTGAATTTGTCTTTGGCATAGTGGGGCAATCCACCGGATTGATTTCCGATGCTG
>CAZWWF010000131.1:0-4081 GCA_964636805.1 uncultured Zetaproteobacteria bacterium | reverse complement strand
TGATAGCCTCGAATGTGGAAGGAAAATTACCGTGATGCCCGAAAACAATGTCTTGCGCAGCCTGATGGATGAAACGGGCGCGGCGGTAATAACCCAGCCCCTCCCATGCCTTTAGCACATCATCTGTTGCAGCCGCCGCCAGAGCTGCAATGGCTGGGAACTGATCAAACCAGTCCAGGTAGCGGGGCAACACGGTTTTCACCTGTGTCTGTTGCAGCATGATTTCTGAAATCCATATTTTGTAAGGCTCATCTGTTTCACGCCAGGGTAACCGGCGGGCGTTAACCTGGTACCAGCGTAGTAAAGACCTACATCGGGCGAAAGACAAAACGATCCTCAACCACTTCAAACGTGAGATAGAAACTGACCCGATCCAATCCCCATGACGTTGGTAATATCTTAAACGGCGCTGCAGCACGAATCGCCTCGATAGCACTTTCATTAATTTGAGGAATCGGACTCGGGCGCAGGATTTCCACGCCACCCAGTGATCCATCATGCTCAATGGTCAGTTTTATCAGTGCCTGCCGGGCATCAGCCGGAAATTCATTATATCTTGCCTGACCCGGCCGCCACTGCTCTTCCAGCGCCCGTACCAGTGCATGTGCATAAGGTGCATATTTGACTTCCCTGGTATTGATCGGGATATCGGCTTCACGGTTAAATTTCTGTTTCATTCGCTGCTCACGCTCAAAATCTCGCGATAGCTGCGATAATTGCGCCGACGATGGCATCAGCTTTGATAATGGTATCGGCTTTCTCGGTTTCACCCGTTTCTTATGTTTGACCGGTTTGTGTTTCTTGCTGGTTTTCGAGCTGTTCGGCTCCGGGCCGCGCTTGGCCAGCATGCGCGTACGTTGCGGCTTGGAAGGTGTCGGAGGTGGTGTTTTGGGTTGGCTCGGGACAGCAGGCCTGGGCTTGTGCGGCTGGCCAGTCATGGGGGTTCTGGCCTGCCGGGTGAGCTTATCCTGCGCATTACGGCTACTGCCAATAGCATTCTGGTTGGCCATGGTTCGGGCATCTTTAGCCGGTTTTTTGGCCGGTTTCTTTTTATCATCCAGCAGCGTCACATCCATAATCTGCGGTTGTTCTTTTTTCGGTAGTGGTTTGTCGTTTTCCACCGTTGTAATCAATACAGCCAATAGGATATGAACAGCCAGAGAGGCCGCGAACGAGAAACTGAATCGTTTCTGTTGGGGTTTAATGTTAAATGTTCTCATAGTTATCTTATTCATGGCCCAGTCGACCGGCAATATACTCTGCCAGCGCACCGTTAATCCAGCCGCTTATACATGAGATCACAAGCAGCGGCGGCAGAGCATAATAAAGTGCCGCTTGCTGAATGAACAAGAATTCGACTGTCACAAACTGAGCCAGCATATGGACAAGCGCCCCCAACAAACTGACACCAATCAGACTGATACCCGGAATCCATCGCCATGCTGCAACCATCACCAGCGCCGCAGTTAAACCTCCGGCCATGCTCATGATAAATGTCGGAGTAAACAGAGTGCCTATAAAAAAACTGCCAACGATTACCCGACCGATAGCCAGCGTTACAGCAGCCCGCTGCCCCATCAGTACCAATGCCAACAATGTCACCAGATTAGCCAGTCCCGGCTTGAACCATGGGCCAAGGCTTGGTAACGATGCTTCAAAGACATGCAGACCAATAGCCAGCATCAACAGGGCCAGCCAACGTGATTTTGATTCCAGTTCCGGCAGCGACGGCCGTGATAGTGCGATTTGTTTCATAGCTTGTTTATCATGCTTTATTCTACGATTGCATCAAAGCCGGACTCAGCATGTCCGCGCAGGGTAATCAGAATCCGGTTCGGCACACAGGCAATCATATCGCCAGCATGCCGATGCGAGCCTGATAGCACACAGCGTTGCGTAGCACATGGCGAGGAAGCGATACGCGCACCCTGCTCATCAATAACGATTTCGGACGGACCCAACTCGCCCTCAACCTGCAAATGAATCGGCGGTTCATCCTTTTGCGGCAACGGATACGTGGCGACCAGTGTATCGGCATGATAAATCTCTGCCATTGGCGGCCCCGATGAGATATAGGCCTGAATCATTATCCAGCCAACCGCAATGGCAGCCAGTGAAACCAGCAGCAACAAACGATCTGTCCATGTTCCTTTCAGGGCATCAAACATGATTGGCGTGGCCGTGAATGGCCTTTAGACTTGGCATGTGGCAACACTAACAGCGGAGGCAACATGAACATACTTATCACCGGCGCCAATCGTGGCTTGGGCCTTGGTTTTGTCCAACATTATCTGGCTCAGGGGGCTTCAGTCTGGGCCTGTTATCGCTCTAATCCGGGCAAACTTTCCGATATTCATGCCCGCCACCTGTATCATGTGAAATGGGACATAGCTACAGACGATGACCCGCATGGTTCATTGCCCGATTCAATTGACCTGCTGATTAACAATGCCGGTATCTACGGACCAGGAAAAGACGGGCAATCACTCGACAATATCACCGCCAGTGCCATGCATGAGGTATTCAACGTGGACTGTGTCGGGCCACTGCGTGTGGTACAACGATTAAAAAACCGTGTGATTGTTGCTAAGGGTGTGATTGCCAATATCAGTTCAAAGATGGGTTCCAGTGCAGACAATACCAGTGGCGGCACCTATGCCTATCGCGCCGCCAAAGCTGGTCTGGTGATTGTGTCCAAATCCATGGCGGTGGATCTGGCACCGTTCGGTGTGCATGTCATCACGTTGCATCCGGGCTGGGTGCAGACGGACATGACCCATCAGACGGGCTTGATTGATGTGGCAACATCAGTGGAGGGCATGGCCCGTGTCATTGCCAATGCCCGAAACTATGCCAGTGGTGAGTTTATTGCATTTGATGGTAAGATTGTGCCGTATTAAATTCACCAAGTTAAGAGGGGCGGGAGAAACGTATGACAGAATCAGCAAACATTCAGGAACTGATTAATCTTTATGTGGTTCCATGGGCCATCAATATTGCTATGGCCATCGCAATATTTGTTATCGGTCGATGGATTGCCGGCTTCCTGTTGAATGTCGTCGATAAAATGCTCAACAAGGCGAAGATGGACGCGATGCTGATCAGTTTCGTACATTCCATTCTCAATGCCCTGCTGCTGTTATTTATTATTATTGCGTCACTCGATCAGCTTGGTGTCGATACCACATCCTTCATCGCCCTGATTGGTGCAGCGGGACTTGCTGTCGGTCTGGCTTTGCAGGGGTCGTTGCAGAATTTTGCTTCCGGTGTTCTGCTCATTGTATTCCGTCCGTTCAAAGTCGGCCATTTTATTGAAGCTGCCGGCGTTTCCGGTGTAGTAGAAGAAATCGGCATTTTCAGTACCCGCCTTAAAACCGGTGACAATCGCGAAATCATCGTACCCAACGGCGCCATTTACGAGGGCACGATTACCAACAACTCCGCTCGCGATACCCGTCGTATCGATATGGTGTTCGGAATCGGTTACGATGATGACATCCGCAAGGCCAAAGAAATCATGCAGGGGATTCTGGATGCTGACGAGCGCATCTTCAAAGACCCCGCACCATTGATTGCCGTAGCTGAACTGGCCGATTCCAGTGTCAATTTCAATGTTCGTCCATGGGTGAACTCAGGTGATTACTGGGGTGTTCGCTACGATGTCACCGAAAAAATAAAACTAGCCTTTGATGATGCAGGCATCTCGATCCCCTACCCTCAAATGGATATACACCTCAACAATTCGGCAGAATAGCCGAATTGGACGGCTGAAAGCCGCCTTCAGGGTGAGGGCCACGGATGGCCCGAATCACAAGCCGGAACAAGCCGTTCAGTTCAACAGTTTTTTCAGATCGGAGGGGCTCGAAACCGGCAAGTTGCACTGGAAATTCTCACAAACATATGCCGTAACTTTATTATCAATGGTTTTCTGGCCACGGGTGAATGAAGCCAGTTGTTCAATCTCTGCGTCATGCCACAGCACCACGTCATTGGGTCTGTAACGCTGGCGGATGATGTGCATCATGTTCTTTGCATCACCCGATGTCCTGTCTCCAACCAGTACAATTTCCTTACCCTTGCC
>CAZWWF010000130.1:0-4084 GCA_964636805.1 uncultured Zetaproteobacteria bacterium | reverse complement strand
CACCTGCGGAAAAACTATTTAGTTTTACGCCACCTGCTGATGTGGATGTGCTGGACATGCGTTCAGTCAGTCAGTGAATAAGGATACCCTATGAAACGAATTGTCATATTTTTGCTTGTGTTTTTGAGCGCAGGTACAGTCGTACAGGCCGGAGGTTTTGACCAGCCCAATCAGTCTGCCAGTGCTGCAGGTGTAGCCAATGCATTTGTGGCAACGGCGAGTGACGCATCGGCATTGATTTACAACCCTGCGGGCATTGCCTGGCAATCTGGTGTTTCTGTTATGGCCAGCGGGCGCCTTGATTACCGCGACTCGTCCGTAGTAACACCTTTGTTCAACGCTCCCAATAAGGGCACGGAACCATTTACCGGCTCGATTTATGCAAGCTGGGCTCCCGTAGATAGCAGGCTGGCTGCCGGTTTCGGTTTTTCTCCCCTGTATATTGCCAATAATGACTGGGGCGTAGCTTTTCCTGCCGGCAGTGGTATCACCAAGTTAACGGTGGATCATAGCACGTTTGATGTTGTTTATGCTGTGAACAGCGATCTGGCCCTGGGGCTTGGTGCCGACTGGTATATTACCCGGGCGACCATGACTCAGGGAACTCAATCCTTTCAGGGAAACAGTTTTACTTCTTTTGGGGGCCATGCTTCATTGATGTGGAAGCCGATACCGGCATGGTCTGTCGGGGCGATGTTCCGTTCGGGAGCACAGGTCAATGTATCCGGTCAGGCCAGTGATACCCTGTCGTTTAAATTGCCGGACTACGCCAGTGTCGGAATTGCGCATGATTTTGCTGATGCCTGGCATCTGGAAACCGATGTAAAATGGACGCGCTGGTCTGCCCTGAAAGACATGAATATTGTCAAAGCAGGTTTGATTTCACAGCCGAACATCCTGAATTTGCGCGATACACTGACTGTCATGGCCGGGCTGAGCTGGACCTGGCGCGAGAATAGCCAGTTCCGGGTAGGTTATGCCTATGAACAGGGCGCAAATCGCAGTCAGAATTTTAGTCCTCTGATTGCAGATCAGGATGGTCATAGAATCAGTATTGGTGCTGGCGGAGACCTGTTTGGTTTGCATATGGATATCGCTTACCAGTATGTGTTTTACAGCAAGAAAACGGCTACCGGTGCATTTGCAGGCGTTTATCGTGATCGCAGGCAGAGTGTAATGATGTCGGTTTCCAGCGTATTCGATTAGCCATGATAAAGCCGGAGTGAGCAGACAAGTTTCTTTACTGGAGGCAGTGGCAGCGGACATTGATGAACCGCTGGCCAGTCGCATGCGTCCGCGCAGCCTGGAGGATATTGCCGGTCAACAGGATTTGACCCGGCCGAATTCATGGTTTGCCAACATGATTAATGAGGGGCGCAGTTGCTCTTGCATATTCTGGGGGCCTCCAGGTGTCGGCAAAACCACGCTGGCAACACTGATGGCCGATGCTGCTGTATTACCGTTTGCTCATCTCTCTGCCGTATCAGCAGGCAAGGCGGAGATTCATGCTATCGTCAAACAGGCCCGGGATGAAGGGCGAACGCGGCTACTGTTTCTGGATGAAATTCACCGTTTTAATAAAGCACAACAGGATGTTTTACTGCCATATATTGAGGATGGCACGCTTGTTCTGGTTGGGGCAACGACTGAAAACCCCTCATTTTCATTGAATAATGCGTTGTTATCGCGTTGTCGTGTGGTTGTTCTCAAGGCATTGGATACAACGGATATCACTTCGATTCTGATTCGTGCCTGCCGCTATTTGCAACAGCTTTCCCCTGCTTTTGATATTGAATCCGATGCCTTGAAAGAGCTGGCAGCCAGCGCCGATGGTGATGCGCGATATGGTCTGAATGCGCTGGAATCATTATTTAACACTGATGCTCAACGGTGCTGGGCAAAGAATGATGCACTGGCCCAAAATTTACGGAGGGCGGCACGTTATGATCGCGACGGCGATAGCCATTATGATCTGATTTCGGCTTTACATAAGTGTATTCGGGATTCAGATGTCGATGCAGCATTATATTGGCTGGCACGTATGCTGGAGGCGGGTGAGCAACCGTTATATATCGCACGCCGTCTGATCAGAATGGCGACAGAAGATATCGGTCTGGCCGATCCAAAGGCATTGAATATAGTGCTGGATGCGCACCGTATGTATGAAATTCTCGGTTCTCCGGAAGGAGAGCAGGGCTTGTTTGAGGCGGTCATTTATCTGGCTCTGGCGCCCAAAAGCAATGCGGCATATATAGCTGAGAAAGCTGCACGCAAACTGGCCAGAAAGACGCAACAAAGCGAGGTACCTATGCACCTGCGTAATGCTTCGACCAGCCTTATGAAACAGCTGGGCCATGGTGCCGGTTATCAGTATGCGCACAACAGCAAGGATGCCGTTGTCGAACAACAACACTTTCCCGATGGTGTGGCGTTGACACAACTGTATTCACCCAATGGACGCGGTTTTGAACGTTCGCTTACGGAGCGTATGGATTGGCTGGATGAACGCAGAGCCAGAATGAGGGAAACATCATGATTCAACAGCTTGCCGCGGTAGCAATCGGGGGCGCGGCAGGTGCTGTCATGCGCTGGCTGGTTGCATCCGGGGTACAAAAAATGGCCGGTGGTGCTTTTCCATGGGGCACGTTTGCAGTGAATGCTCTGGGTAGTTTTCTGCTTGGTTTTCTCTTTGTCTGGTTGATTGAACGTTCAACAGCAAGCGAACTGGTCAGGTTGGCTATCACGGTAGGTTTTCTCGGTGCATTTACCACCTTTTCAACCTATTCACTTGAATCAGTCCGGTTGTTACAGGAAGGTGCTTTTTCGCTGGCATTTGTCAATATTATCGGCCAGGTCATGATCTGCCTGCTACTCACATGGGTTGGTGTACAGCTGGCCAGATTTTTATAAGAGCTTGTTTCGCAGATTATGGATTATAAAAATAGTTTATTAAAAATAAATAGTTATTGTTGTTATATGATGTACTACATGAATCTATTCTTGCTGATGTTTACTTCAGGTACTTGTCTGCAAGAGCGTAATGGTACACATTAAAGTCATGAAATACCTGTCTGCATTTCTTGTCGTATTATTTATGCTGGCTGGCTGTCAGATTAATGGAGCAGGCCTGGTGGTTGCGCCGGGCTGGATTTATCATTCACTGGGGGCGTGGAAGCAGTTTATGCCCAACCAGATGGTTTTATCTCCGGATGGTCACTGGCTCTATTTTGGCTGTGAAATCAGTGAATATTCTCCTTTGGCTGGTGTGGCGGCATTGAGTACTGAAAGCGGGCGGACGCATGTACTGGTTCAGGGGCTGCGCAATGTCAACGGATTACGCCTTGCCCCGGATGGTTCCCTGTGGATAGCAGAAGGAACTGATCAGGGAGGCATCTGGCGCATGGTTCAGCCAGATCATTTCCCCGATGAGCAGCGCGTGAATCCGGTGACACGGGAAAGCACTTATCCTGGCATTGCACCGTTCCGGTTTGCCGGTCGCTTTTCCCATCGGGCTATAGCATTTTCTGCTGATCACCGCTTTGCCTACCTGGCCGATGCGGCAACTGGCGGTAGTCTGTACCGGCTGGATATTCGGGCGCGTCAGTTGAGTGTATTGCACAGTGAAAAAGGATGGTTAAAGGTTGTTCCGGAAGATGCTGTAACAATGGCGCATAAATTCGGAGCCGCATCATTTGCTTCGATTGCTGATATCGAACGTATGCAGGATGGCTCGTTTTTACTTGCTGAAGCAGGCTCGGGAAAAATTCTCAGATTTGATGATCTGGGTGATAAACCGCATTTGGAAACCTGGCTGCAACGAGAGGAATTACAGCAGCCGGTTGATTTGGCCTGGGATGATACACGCAAGTGGTTATGGATTGCTGATAAATCCATACCATCCACGCTATGGGCATGGGATGGCCATGATCTGCATCAAATTGTGCGTCATCCATCTTCTCGCATCAGTGCCGTACTGGTGACCGTTGATAACCAAATCTATGTGAATTTACAGCGTGGGCGTTACAATCCTTCCATGACGTTTATATTGCGTGAACGCCATCAGAAATAAGTAAGCTTCTACTGG
>CAZWWF010000129.1:0-4136 GCA_964636805.1 uncultured Zetaproteobacteria bacterium | reverse complement strand
CAAAGCGCCAACAGCTGGAATTATTGAGGCAGGAAAAAAGACAGGCCGAATCCAGGCTTATGGCCAGCGTCACAGATAAACGCAAGATGATAAAGCGGGTGTACGATGAGGTTCGTGCCAAGGCACGCAAGGACAGCCGTTTGGCACGCGAAGAGAAAGCACTGATACAGATACTGGATGATATGGGCGCGGATTTGCTTGCAATTGATCGCCAGAAAACTGCCGGAGTGAGTATTCGGAAGCGAAAAGGACACCTGAAATGGCCGATACGGGGACGTATCGTGGCCAGCTACCATTCCCGGCCAAAAGCCGGAATGTCGCGTTTGCAGGGTGTTCAGTTAAGGCCGAAAAACCATGCCAGAACAGTGAAAGCCATGGCGGGCGGCCAAGTGCGGTATGCGGACTGGTTTGGCGGTTACGGTCTGATGATCATTGTTGATTACGGTGAGGGTTTGCTCGGCGTCTATGCTCATAATAATGCCCTTTACAAGCAGTTGGGAGATTGGGTTGAAGAAGGTGATATTATTGCCGATGCTGGCAGTACCGGCTGGGTGAACTCGGTGACGCTGTATTTTGAGATCAGAGATCGTGGCAAGGCAGTGGACCCGAAACGCTGGTGTCGGCGCTAATCCACTGGCAGCTTGCGCTGCAGTTGATTGGGAGGCAGGCACCAAAGCCGGTGCAGTCGTCTGTTTGCCAGTTTGGCCATAGGCCTTGCGGATACAATAGCTTTTTTGAAGTCAGTATCCATAAGTTTGAAATGAGATGGAGTAGATTATGTCTTTGAAGTTACGTCGTGTGCTAATGGGTACGGGAATAGCGCTTGTTCTGGTTGCCGGGGTGATGGCCTTGAAGCCGGGAAGCTTTTTCTTGCAGGCCGATGCGGCTACGGACTACCAGCAGTTGCAGAAATTTTCCCGCGTCATGGAAATGGTGCGTCGGGCCTATGTTAAAGATGTGAGCGATGAGGAACTGATTGATGGCGCGCTTTCCGGCATGCTGTCCAGTCTCGATCCACATTCCACCTATATGGACAAGGACATGTATAAACAAATGACAGTCGAAACCAAGGGCGAATTTGGCGGACTGGGTATTGAAATTGCTGCGGCTGAGGGCGGTATCCGTATCGTATCACCCATTGAAGATACACCTGCGGATCGGGCTGGAGTGAAGGCTGGTGATCTGATTATTAAAATAGATGATGAACTGGCGCGGGGCATGTCGTTGGCTGAAGGCGTGAAAAAAATGCGAGGGAAACCGGGTACCAGCATTGTGCTGACCATTTTCCGCAAGGGTAATGATGCACCGTTGGAAATTAAAATTGTACGTGCCGTCATCAAGGTCAAATCAGTCAAGAGCGATATGCTGGCACCGGGATATGCGTATTTACGCATTACCCAGTTCCAGGAGCGTACAGCCAGTTTACTGAAGAAACAGATTAAAGAACTGCAAAAACGTGCTGGCGGAAAACTTACTGGTGCAGTGCTGGATTTGCGCAATAACCCGGGTGGGCTGCTTAATCAGGCGGTGGAAGTATCCGATATGTTTCTGGATAAGGGGAATATCGTTAGCACCAAATCCAGGGCAGGTAAAAATCTTTCTTTTGATGCGCGTCGCGGAGACGTGTTGAACGGTTTGCCGCTGATTGTGCTGATTAATCACGGTTCGGCATCCGCATCCGAGATTGTTAGCGGGGCATTGCAGGATCATCACCGCGCCGTATTGGTCGGCACGAAGTCGTTCGGCAAAGGTTCTGTGCAGTCGGTGGTGCCTTTGAATGACGGTACAGCTATCAAGATAACTACTGCGTTATATTATACGCCGAGTGGACGTTCTATTCAGGCTACGGGCATTGATCCGGATATTGAGGTGGAACAGGTGTTGCACAAGCCGGAAGAAGCATCAGAAAGCAAGCGCCCGCTGGTATCAGAACGTGATTTGAAAGGGCATTTGGCCAATGGAAATGGCAACAAAAAGAAGGCAAAGCAGCAAAAGAGCAAGGCTGAAGGCCCCAGTGATGCCATGAAAGAACGTTTGCAGCTGGATACACAATTGCAGCGTGCGCTGGATCTGCTGAAGGGGTTGCATGCGCTCGAGGGATAGTATTTTCACAGTACTGTTCTGATTAGCGGATGGCACAAAAAAAGAAATTTCCGTTCTGGCTGGGGCTTGTGCTGGTCATGGTGCTGGTGGCGTTGCTGGCCACAGTTTTTATGGCACCACAGACTGAAAATGAAACAGAACAATTTGGTGTGCAAATGCTGAAAAAGCAGCCTGTGCAATCACCGGCCAGGGAGCCTTCCCCACAGGCCATCGAACCGATGCCCGAAGTCCCATCATCCATAGATCAGGTGATTGAAGCACTCCCGCCGGAGAAATCATTGGCGACGACAAGGGCAGACCACGGGCTTGCGCTGATCATAGATGATGTCGGTTACAATTTATCTGCCCTGAAACGGCTGCTGGCGTTATCTGTTCCGGTGGCTATCTCCGTGCTTCCCGAAGGGCCGTTCGCCGAACAGTCAGCCCTGCTGGCACATCAGGCCGGCCAGGTCGTGATGTTACATCTGCCCATGCAGCCCATCGACCCATCTCTGCGAATGAGTGAATCATTTCTGCTGGAGGGCATGTCCGAAGAGACACTGCGCGACACATTCAAACGTGACATCGATCGGGTGCCTTTTGTCGAAGGTGTTAATAATCATATGGGCTCGCAGCTAACACAGCTGGAGGTACCCATGCAGCAGGTCATGCAGCTATGCCTGGAGCATGGTTTATTTTTTGTTGATTCGAAAACCATCAGCAGCAGTGTGGCGGCGACTGTGGCGAAAAGCATGGGGGTAAACTGGGCATCACGACATTTTTTTCTGGATCATATTATGAGTCCTGAAGCGATGAATCATGAATGGGAGCGTGCCCGTGCCTGTGTGAAGAAAGGGCTCCGCTGTATTGTCATTGCCCACCCAAGGGCTGCGAGCGTGGCCTTTCTGGAAAACAACCTGACAAAAGAGGATGCGGCGAATATGGTGTCGATCAAACGGTTATTGAGAGGGGGGCCGCTCACAGGCCAGTCATTGCAACAGCAGGGTCTATCGGGGGAGACGAAATAAACCATGATCGCATTACGTAAATATCTACTTGCAGGCATCGTGGCATTGGCGCCCATTCTGGTCGTGGCGGCGCTGGTCAACTGGCTGATTTCCATTTCGGATAAGGCAGTGGCACTGATGCCGCCGGTATACCGGCCGGAAGTCTTGTTCGGTATCGATATACCGGGTTTGGGTATTATCCTGGCGCTACTGTTTATTATCAGTATCGGTGCCCTGACTACACATTTTGTAGGCCATCATCTGATGCGCTTGATTGACCGGATCATGGAGCGCATTCCACTGGTTCGCACAGTGTATAAGGCGACACGCCAGTTGCTGGAAGCGATATTCGGGGACAGTTCAAATGCTTTCAAGGAAGTGGTCATGGTTCCCTTTCCACACAAAGGAAGCATGGTCATGGGATTTGTCACCGGAGAAAGCCCGTTACAGGTTTCCGATAGTGGTGAGCCGTGTGTCTCCGTATTTGTACCCTCTACCCCTTTGCCAACCACGGGCTGGTTATTGTTTGTCGAGACTTGCGAGCTGAAACATCTGGATATCAGTGTCGAGGAAGGTATGAAATTGATACTGTCCGGTGGCGCTGTGCCCGCCCTGAAAAAGGAAGCCCGGTGAGCAAGAAAGCGGATGAATCCAAAGGCAAGGTAGAGGATCTCTCGAGCCGGCGTTTCCAGCAGCTGGCGGATGAGAATCGTGAGTTGAAAGCTTATGTTGCCGAAGTGATGCAACGGCTTCGGCAGAATGAACGGTTGTTCTCCCGAATGTTTGAGCTTGAATCGCAGGTGTTGAAGGCCACCGATCCGGAAGACCTTTGTTTTACCCTGCTCAGGGCTTTGCGTTCAGGCTTTGAGCTGGACTTTGTACGTTTCTGGCTGGATCGTTCCAGCTTTATCGGTGGAAGGAAGCTCGATGCATTGTCAGAGCGCGATCTGGTCTGGATTGAAGAAGGTGAAATTGCGCAGATGGGGCTGACACGAAAACGCACCTGGCTGATGCAACTGTCATCCGAACATTCCTTTGACTGGCTGA
>CAZWWF010000128.1:0-4154 GCA_964636805.1 uncultured Zetaproteobacteria bacterium | reverse complement strand
TCCGACAAAGCCGATGGTTCCGGCTGCCGTGACAGCGATCGCGGTAACGGCCGATGCGAGCAACAGCAGATGCCAGCGTAGCCTTTTAACTTCCACGCCCAGCGCCTCGGCATGACGTTCACCCAGAAGCAGTGCATCCAGCGAACGCGCGAGCAACATACCGCAGAATAACGCAGCAACCCAGCTGGCCAGCAATATCGGGACTGGGATGTCCGAATGGGACAAATCGCCCATCATCCATGCAAACGCCAGCCCCAGCCCTGATTTCGGCAACAGCGCAAGCAGCAATGCCAGCAGCGCAGACCAGAAGGCTGCCAGCACCACACCAGCCAGCAACATTCGACCCGGCCCCAGGCGGGCGAAAGCCATAACAATAGAAATACCAATCCATGCACCGGCAAATGCACCGGCAGACATTGCTGCAGCTGATTCCGGCATCAGTATCAGGGCAGAAACCGCTCCGACCGATGCCGAGCCAGCAACACCGAGCACATAAGGCTCAGCCAGAGGATTACCCAGCAATACCTGAAACCATGCCCCTGCCAGCGCCAGCATGCCACCAACCGCAAAAGCAATCAGTATACGTGGCAATCTCAGTTCGTTGAGTATCATCGCATCCTGCCCGCTGGCATTGAACGGGTTGATCCATTGCTCGCCTGTACCGAGCGCCAGCAGCAGCGTCATTGCCAGTGCCAGAACGACAATAGCCCATTTCATCATCGTACTCACGGGGTTTGATGCCGTTGAAGTTGCTGCTGCAGCCTGGCAATACCATCGATAATACGTGGGCCCGGCCTGCTCACAAGATCCGGATTGACCGCAATCACCCGCACATTCGGTAACCACTGCTTCCAGAAATCTGCACGATCATTGATTTTACCGCTTCTGGATGGGATCACAATCACCTCGGGTGTGGCACGCACCACGGCTTCGACATTCAGACGCATGGTTTCGACATCATTGCCTGCAAAGACATTATCACCACCGGCCGCAGCCAGCACCTCGGTAATAAAACTGCGCCCTGCCTCGGTCATCAGGGGATCGCTCCAGACTTCGAAAAACACACGCTTCCTGCTGCCAATATGCATCTGAATATTTTTCAGCCTGTGTTTCAGACTCAGTACCAGTTCGCGAGCCTGAGTCGCATGCCCCGCCAGTTGGCCGATGCGTTCGGTATCCTCGAAAATATCGTTCAGTGTTGCCGGATGGGAGATGATGATTTGGCTGCCCTGATGTGCCATCTGCGACAATCCCTTGAGAGCAGCACTGGGCGCGACAATCATGGTGGGGTTCAGCCGCATGGCTGCCTCCACAAACAAACGCGAATAGTTGGCAATCACGGGTTTTCCTTTGAAACTGTCAGGGTAGTCGCAATATTCGGAGATGCCAACCACCTCATCGGCGGCACCGATAGCATATAGAATTTCACAGGCATGGGGGGAAAGCGCCAGTATGCGCTCGGTGGCATAGGCCGACGTGCAGGCAAACAGGGTTAGCAGCAGGAGCAATACTTTCACAGTCGTTTGAACCTCAGGCTGAATCGGTATTTTCCATTTTCAACCGGGAACGGCTGGGCTCGATGAACTGTTTCCAGCGCAGCATGATCCAGCATTGCATAACCGGAACCATGCAGCACCGAAACTTCATCGGCAGCACCATCGCGTGTCAGTGTGAACCCGATCTCGACATGACCTTCGATACCTCGGCGGCGCGCACTGGCCGGATAATATTTGAAAGCTTCCAAATGGCTACGCACAAGCATCCGTATCCGATCCATTTCGACTGCATCCACCTGAGGATCTGAATCATGCACTGATGTTTGCTTTGCAGTGATTTGCTGTACGGACGAAACCGGTTGTTCGGTCAATGCCATCATACGAGTTTTTTTTTCAACGCTGTTCGATGGCACGGATACAATCTTCTTCGAAGTTTCCGAAGCCGGACTATCCGATGACATGGTAAATATCTGGCGGCTGACAGACCTGTTATCAGCCGTATCGTGCATATGTTTTTTCTTGGGTGAACGCGTGGAAGCAGGATCCAGGGTGGCTTGCTTACCGGGTTGCACTTCAATGCTGGTCAATTCAATCGCAACATCTCCTGCCTGGCTTGAGACAGCGGCTGGTAATTTCAGATCCAGCCAGAAAACCAGTATCAGGCCGTGGATGGCAGCACTTGCCACCAGCCACGGCCAGAACCTGATCAGTCTAGAAGGAATAACTCGCGCCGGCACGGAATGTCACCGTAGGTGCTGGGTAGAATGCATCACCGCTGAAAGTAGAAAATACACCATAGTTGCTGTATTTCCTGTTAGTCAGATTATCTGCGCGAGCAAACATTTCGATATCATGCCAGTGATAATTGATGACTGCATCTGCGGTCAGGTATGATGGCAGGCGCGTGCGAACATTGGCCTGATCACTGATCAGAAACGAAGAACCGACATAAGTCATGTGAACGTTACTGGATAGCCCCTGCATCCAGTCGGCTTTCCAGTCCGCGCCAACCCGATTACGCGCCACTGCCGGGATAGATTTTCCGTTTGACAGCCCTCCCCGGAAGGTCGCCTTGCTATAGGTGTAATTACCGGACAATTGCAACAGATCGTGCACCTTCCAGTGCACGCTGAGTATAATCACATCGTGACGGGTCTTGTCAGTATAGTTCTCATTGGCGCCAAAACCGAAGGCCCCGCCAATCGGATTATAATAAATTTCCTGCGTCAAGTCTGCGCGGCTGGCGCTGAGTTCAACCCAGGCAGGTTTCAGGTCATAACGCAGGCTGGCGCTATAATGGCGTCCGGTTTGCGTTTGTAACTTGGTATCCACTGTGCCGGAAAAGAAACTGAATCGTTCATCGAGCAGTGGAAAGCGTATGGACCGGGATGTGTTTAAACGCAACCGCAAATGATCGACAACAGCGACTGATACACCTGCATCCCAGGCAGTCGCCCGGTTGGTGATGGAACTTAGCGCCCCCTTGATGAACTGATCCCGAATGCGTTCATTGCGGGCACCACCATTGATGCTCCAGTTCTGGTCGGCAGCTCCGACATTGACCTTGCCGTAATAACCATCGCGTTTGTGATCAAACTCGGTATTGCCCACAAAACCGCCAAAATTAAACGAACCGTTGCCCCGATCGATATCGGCGCCGGCAATCATTCGGGTAATAATCGTTTTACCTGTTGTGTATGAAAGTTTGGGTCGCAATGACAGGTTGCGCTGCACAAAATCACTGACCGATGCAAAGCTGATAAACTCGGAGTGCACATCCCGGCGGCGGAAGCCGCCATCCAGATCAGCCTCAAGGCCAAAGCCAGACAGCCAGTTGAAGCCACCATCGACAAAACTGTCATTGGTGCGGCTGAAATCTTGCGGGTTTTTTGCCTGTTTGCGGTTGGCAGCGACCTGCGTCCGGCTCAAAGCGCCGGGCAAACCGGCCCGATCCCGATGATGATTGCCTGACACGTGAAAGCTCAGGCTATTGCTCAGATCGGCTTCAGCGCGTGCGCCGCCATCAAAGCGGTCAAAGAAATTATTGTCGCGGTAGCCATTGGTACTCAGGCCGGAAAAATTAGCTTCCAGGCGTGTTTTCCCGGCATCGGCGCCGATGCGTCCGGCTCCTGTAAATTCGCCAAAACTGCCACCGGCCAGACTGATACTACCGCCGGAAGCCGGAATTTTGGTAATAATATTGATCACACCGCCGACAGCGCCGTTACCGTATAACACTGAACTGTCACCATGCACGATTTCAATGCGTTCAATCTGATCAAGTGGGATCTGGGCCCAGTCGGTGCCAGACAGATCCGGATTGTTAACCCTGCGCCCATCAATCAGCACCACATTATTGGCTGCAGCCGATTCACCAAAACCACCCAGATCCACCTGTGATTTTGCCCCGATACCGGTGGTATCTCGCACTACAATATTGGCCTGCCCCTTAAGCAGATCGACAATATTACCGGCATGTGATTCTTCAATGGTTTTTCGGTCGATGACTGTCACCGGTTTAGATGATGTGGCCGAAGGTGTTTCTACCCGGCTCGATGTGACATTCATTTCACCCAGATCTTGAGTCTGGGCCAGTGTGATAGAAGGCATGGCAAGCATTGCTGCCGCCAACCCGATTAAATATTTCCTGTTCAAAGT
>CAZWWF010000127.1:0-4164 GCA_964636805.1 uncultured Zetaproteobacteria bacterium | reverse complement strand
TCATGCATGATGCCATATATTCTGTGCAGTATGTGATCACTATAAATTGGCAGATAGCTGTTGAATACATGGGCGATTTGCCCCGACTTTCGCAGCACTCGAAATTCGGCATGCCCGGTTTCACCTGCGATTGCCTGATCGAAACTCTCCTGCGCAAGGTGCCTGTCGTCAGGATAAATGATCGCGTCAATGGGCTTGCCTATCATTTCTTTCGGACTATAACAGCCTAAAGCGATAGCGGCTGGATTGAGATCAATCAGATTGCCATCTGTATTATAACTCAATACCGCATTGGGGTTTTTTTCAAACAGAATGGAAAAGCGTTCATGTTCGAACTGCAGTTTCTGGTTTTGCTGTTTCAACAGCGTACGCAGATAGCCGACATAATGTTCTTCAATACGGCGGGCTATATCGGTCTGGCTGATTAATCCGGCCAGATGTCCATTCTCATGAACAATCACCAGATGCCGGAGTTTTTCTTTTTGCATGATGGCATTGGCCTGTGGAATAAACATGTCTGAGGTCGTTGTTCGTACCGGTTTGCTCATGATGCTTTCAAGCCTGGCGGTTTCCAGTATGTCGCCGCCATACAAGCGTGTAATGTCTCTCTCGGTGATAATGCCGACCGGCTTCTTGTGGTGGGTAATAATGACGCAGCTGATGCGTTTATCTGTCATCAGGTCGAGGGCCTGTTGCACTGTATTATCGGGCTTCAGGGTGCAGATATTTTGCGACATGATATTGGCGATTTGTTTGAGCTCGACAAAATATTCAATGCTCAATCCACCCAGAATATTTGTCAGGGTTACGAGACCTGCAATAAGGCCATTATCGTCAACCACGACCATATGCCGGATTTTCTTTGTGCTGAGTAAATCATACACCTGGAAAATATTTGCATCCTGGGCCACGGTAATGACAGGTGATGTCATGACATCTTTGACTTGTATCTGTTCCGGATCGACCTGCTGACAGGCAAGACGGACAATGTCCCGCTCACTTAATACACCCATCGGTCGGTTATTTTTGGCGACGATCAGAAAGCTGATCCTGTACTGTTGCATGATGGTCACGGCCTGTTTGAGCAGACAGTCGGGCTCAACCGAGATGACCTCTCTGATCATAAGGTCACTAATCTGAGATGGTTGCATCCTTCCCCCGTATGCTTGCAATCGTATTTATAGACGGACTGATCAGTTTAATCAATTTTTCTTTGCGTTACGAGCCATTGCGGGATGCATTTATTCAGAGGCTCCATAAGGAATCGCTGTATCATCCAGTACTCCTGCTCAGGCTATGGATGGCCTGCCACAATTCATCAGGATGACAATAAATCAGCCCCCCTATAATACCGTTTCCCTTATTGACTTATTTTATGATTTACCTGAAGCTATAACTCTTATGGAGAGGGTATGACCAAAGTCAGAATTTTGCTTGCTGAAGATAATGCCGATGTGCGTGAATTGCTTGCCAATGTGCTCAGTGCCAGTGGTTATGATGTGGTCTGTGTTGCCAATGGTGCGGCAGGAATGGTCGAAGCGGAGCGTTGTCGACCTGATATCATTATATCAGATATACTCATGCCGGAAGTGGATGGGTTTCAGTTTTGTCAAAACATCAAGAGCCATGATAAGCTGCATGATATTCCGTTTATCTTTTATACTGCGACCTATATAAGTGAAGAAGACCGTGAACTTGCCCGTGCTGTCGGAGCTTCCCGCTTTATCGTCAAACAGACTCCGATCAGTGATTTGCTGCAGGGTTTACAGGATGTGCTTAAGGATTATGAGCACCATTCACTCGAGGTACCACAGCATCCGCTGCTTGAGGACGTTCCGTTGGAAAAACTCCACGACCAGGTTCTGGAGCACAAGCTTTACCACAAGGTCGTACAACTGGAAGGGGAGCGGAATGAGGCGCATGATCGCCTTCGCAAGGTGCTGGTCGATGTATTAACAGCTATCTCAAGGGCAGTAGCTGCCCGCGATGCCTATACAGAGATGCATCAGATTCGCACCTCACAACTGGCGAGATGTATTGCCCATGAAATGCAACTCGATGCTGAAACAACGGATGGTATCCGATTGTGTGCAGCTATCCATGATCTGGGTAAACTGCGTCTGCCCTCCGAGATTTTGAACAAGCCGGGTTTGTTATCTCCGGCAGAACGACGGTTGATCGAAACACATGCGCAGGGCGGTTATGGTATTCTCAAGGATATCGATTTTCCATGGCCTGTGGCGGAAGTCTGCCTGCAGCATCATGAGCGTTTTGATGGCAGCGGTTATCCTGATGGCTTGAAAGGCGAAGAAATCTGTCTGGCAGCACGTATTACGGCAGTGGCCGATGTGCTTGAGGCAATGAGTCATTTTCGGCCCTGGCGGCCGGCGCTGGGCATGGATGTGGCGCTCAAGGAAATCGAGGATGGGCGTGGCACGCTTTATTGCCCGGACGTGGTAGATGCGACGCTTGCACTGATTCGTAGCGGCCGCTTTCAGGACTGGGACAAGGCACCGAACAGCCCATGACAGATACCGAACAACGGGGGTGGATGGATCGCCATCGCTTCTTGTTGGTGGGTCTGTTTGCCGGCGCGGTCTACTGGCTGATCGAGTCGATGATCCATGCCTATATTTTTACGCCGGAATATTCCCTGTTTGAGACATTGATTTGCAGTCATGACCCCAATGAATTATGGATGCGTCTATTGATGCTTGGCATGGTGATATTTGTCGGCGTACTGGCTGATCGAAATCGTCTTCATCAAACCAAACTGGCACATTTTATGGCACGGCAGAATCGTTTGTTGAGCTTTATCAGCGCTATTGAGCAGAGCCTGCGCGAAGAGGTAAATGAGGCGGAGGCCATGAGGAAGGTGTGCCGTGCTGCAGTCCTGCAAGGCGGCTTTAAACTGGCATGGATCGCATTGAAAGGGGAGAAACATTCGGTGATAGCTGTGGCTCATGCCGCCTATTCGGATCAATGTGTTAAGGATTTGCTGGCCGATGGTTTGCATCGTCAGGTATCGTGTCTGATGTCTCTGGAGGCGATTAAAAGCGGTAAAGTAACCAGTTGCCAGCCATTGAACCGGGCAGACTGTGGTGCAGCCATGCGTGATGTGATGATATCGCACGGGGCGGTATCAGCGGCAGCTTTTCCGATCAGTGTGGACGGTACGGTGATCGGTTCATTGAATGTGTTTGCCAGCGAAGAAGGTTTTTTCCATCACGATGAGCTCGCCTTGCTGGAAGAGGCTGCCAGTGATCTGGCCCATGTGATTGAAGTCATGGGACACCATCAGCGCGATCTTCAAATCAGTGCCAAGATTATGCAGGCAGCTGATGCATTGCATGCTTCATTGCAGGGCACTGTTGAGGTCGTGGGTAAGGTGTTGGAGACGCGTGATCCATATACGGCAGGTCATGGGTCGCGCGTGGCCCGGATTGCACAGGCCATTGCCGAGGAGATGGATCTGGGCAATATGCAGGTTGAGGGCATCTACTTTGGGGCACTGATGCATGATATCGGCAAGATTGCCATTCCTTCGGAAATTCTGGCAAAACCCTCCCGGTTGGGCGAAATCGAGTATGATATTATCAAGAGTCATCCCGTCACGGGTTATGAAATTTTACAAAAGGTGAATTTTCCCTGGCCGGTGGCTGATATTGTCCACCAGCATCACGAGCACATGGATGGTTCGGGTTATCCGCAGGGGCTTAAAGGCGAAGAGATATGCCTGGAAGCACGTATCGTGGCTGTAGCCGATGTGGCCGAAGCGATGAGTAGCGATCGCCCTTACCGAACCGGGCATGGCATAGAAGCGGCACTGAACGAGATTGAGCAAGGTAGTGGCACAAAATACGATGAGGCAGCGGCGCATGCCTGCCTACATCTGTTTCGCGAATGTGGTTTCACTGTGGATTCTGACGATATTCCGTCACAACCAGCATGAGTAACAGGCTCCGGGTGGATAAATCCCTCTCTGGAAAGAAACAAGTAAAACCCTGCATCAGTAATCAGAAAGCAAGTATCGACCCGGGTGCAAGGCTGATGTAAACTCAGCGACAACACCATAGGATAAATATGTGTATGTTCCAGCACGGGGTCAGGCATTCGATGGGGAAACAGGCAATTCGCACAATCAATATGGTATGGCTCGGTATT
>CAZWWF010000126.1:0-4192 GCA_964636805.1 uncultured Zetaproteobacteria bacterium | reverse complement strand
CCGCGCCAATGAGTAAGATTAATCAATCCCACATCCGCAATTTTTCCATTATTGCGCATATCGATCACGGCAAGTCCACCCTGGCTGACCGTTTGATTGAGGTGACCGGCACATTATCCGAGCGTGAGATGAAAACCAATCAGGTGCTCGATTCGATGGAGCTGGAGCAGGAACGCGGTATTACCATCAAATCGCAGACCGCGACGCTGACCTATACCGCCAATAATGGTGAAACCTATCAACTCAATCTGATTGATACGCCTGGGCATGTTGATTTTACCTATGAAGTATCGCGTTCGTTGCAGGCTTGCGAGGGCGCGTTGCTGATTGTCGATGCGGCCCAGGGCGTGGAAGCGCAGACGCTGGCCAATGTCTATTTGGCTATGGATAACGATCTCGAAATTATTCCGGTGATCAATAAAATCGACCTGCCCAGCGCCGATATCGATGAGGCCAAACGCCAGATCGAGGAAGTGATCGGGCTGGATGCCTCGTATGCGATTCCGGTATCGGCCAAGACTGGCGTGGGCATTAATGATGTGCTGGAAGCCATTGTCGAGCATGTGCCACCACCGGAGAACCGGGACGATAAACCGCTGCGGGCATTGGTAGTGGATTCCTGGTTCGATGCCTATGTGGGTGCCATGGCGCTGGTGCGTGTTGTCGATGGTGTGTTGAGAAAGGGCGAACGATTCCGCCTGATGTCGATGCCGACAGCCGCCAGTTACGAAGTACAGGACGTCGGTTATTTTGTGCCTGCCCCGTTTTCAGCCCCGCAACTGGCTTCAGGAGCGGTGGGCTATTTGACCGGCGGTATCAAGACGCTGGCCGATTTGAAGGTGGGAGATACTGTCACAACACTGAAAAACGGAGCAAGTGAACCGTTGCCGGGTTATCGCGAACCGAAACCGATGGTGTTTTCCGGGCTTTATCCGGTTGATTCGGCCGACTATAATGATTTAAGGGATTCCCTCGAAAAGCTGAATATGAACGATCCGGCCTTTACCTTTGAACCGGAGAATTCCTCGGCATTGGGATTGGGATTCCGTTGCGGATTTCTGGGCATGCTGCATATGGAAATTGTGCAGGAGCGCCTGGAGAGGGAATATGACCTTGATCTGATTACCACGGCCCCCAGTGTGATTTACCGGATTCATAAAACAGATGGCGAAGTGATTGAAATATCCAATCCAAGCGAGTTTCCCGAACCGCAAACCATTGAAAGCGTTGAAGAACCGACGGTGATTGCCAATATATTTACACCGGAAGAGTTTGTCGGAGCGATGATGAAGCTGTGCCAGGAGCGGCGCGGAATGCAGCAGGACATGAAATTTATCGGACAGGGCAGGGTGATGCTGAGTTATCGCTTGCCGCTGGCCGAAATGGTGATCGATTTTTATGATCGTCTGAAATCAGTGTCTCGCGGTTATGCTTCGATGGATTATGAGTTGTCCGATTTCTCTGTCGATGATGTGGTCAAGCTTGATGTTCTGGTACATGCCGAGCCGGTCGATGCGCTCTCTTTGATTGTACATCGCTCGATTGCTGAAACGCGTGGACGTGAGCTGGTTAAAAAGTTACGTCAGCTCATTCCGCGACAACAGTTTGATGTTCCCTTGCAGGCGGCCATTGGCGGCCGTATCTTGGCTCGCGAAACGATCAAGGCAGTACGCAAGAATGTGACTGCCAAGTGTTATGGTGGCGATATTACCCGCAAACGCAAATTGCTGGAGAAGCAGAAGGCTGGCAAGAAGCGTATGAAATCGATTGGTAGTGTTGAGGTGCCGCAGGAGGCATTTCTGGCAGTGCTGAAGTTGAACGAATAAGGAATCAGAATATGAGTGAAAGTAAAAAACCGGTCTGGCGCGAATGGCTGGAGAGTTTGATTGTCATTGCAGTACTGGCCATTGTGATACGCAGCTTCATTGTGGCGCCGTTCAAGATTCCGTCATCGAGTATGGTGCCGACGCTGGAAATAGGAGATTACCTGTTTGTGTTGCGCTATCCCTATGGTTTTCGTATTCCGCTGACAGATATTCAGTTGATGTCGAAAGAAGCCAAACGCGGTGATGTGGCAGTATTTGTATTTCCGGAAGACAAGAGCAAGGATTATATCAAACGCATTGTTGGTTTGCCAGGCGATAAAATCGTTTATCGCAATAACAGATTGAGTGTGAACGGCAAGCTGATGCCGCTGGTAAAGAAGGGCACCCGGACCTATTTTATGCAGAATGGCAGTGCAGATGTGTCCGGCTTGTATGTGGAGGATCTGGATGGCATCAAGCATTATGTGCTACGCAAGGAATACTCTATCCGTGATGGTGAGTGGACTGTTCCGGAGGGCATGTACTTTGCTATGGGGGATAATCGCAATAATTCGCGTGACTCCCGTTTTTGGGGCTTCGTGCCACAATCCTATATGGTTGGTCGAGCTGCGATTG
Organism: uncultured Zetaproteobacteria bacterium; assembly: GCA_964636805.1. Taxonomy (GTDB): domain Bacteria; phylum Pseudomonadota; class Zetaproteobacteria; order Mariprofundales; family Mariprofundaceae; genus Mariprofundus. The sequence goes on along the minus strand of CAZWWF010000126.1, from coordinate 1,751 downwards.
TCTGGTGGTCATGGGATCACGTGAAGGGGGCACCTCGCTGGGATCGCATAGGGCATGTCATTGAATAATCAGTTGACGGGTGTTTTTTACGGGAAGGCTGTTCAACGGCCATCTGCTCTGAGGAATTCCGAGCAAGGATTTTCTGTTGTTAAATTATTGTTCTGGCTTGCGGTACTGGGTTTTTTTATATTCAACGGTTTTTTGGTGCTGCATGCTTATTACACCAACTGGCAGGTACAACATTGCTTCGAGGGTCTGGTACACAACAGAGCCGCTCAGTTCGGTGAACTCGAAGCGAGGGACAAGCTGGATGAATTGTTAAGCGTGCAATATCTCGAAAAAGATGATCTGCCTGCCAGGTTTTATGATCAGCTCCAAATCAAGGTATCAGGGGATATGGTTGAAGTCTCATCAAGTTACAGCGTGACCATCTGGCCATTCGGCAAGGTTGAACATGTGGATGAATCCGGTGATTATGACCCTGAGTCGCTGAGTGGCATGGATATACTCAGAGATAAAACACGCATTGATCTGTTATTTGAACCCTACGCCATATCAAACCCGGATAGTCCATGAGTCATGATCATGTCCATGCTGAACTGGATGTTCTGGAAACATGTATTGGTTATTCGTTTTCGGATATCCAGCTGCTGAAACGTGCTCTGACACATCGTTCAGCCGATCAGGACACACATGGCAAACATATGGAGCGCCAGGAGTTTCTTGGCGATGCTGTGCTGGGACTGGTCATTTCCGAGTTTCTGCATGATACCTATCCTGATAATACGGAGGGGGAACTTTCTCGCATGCGTTCGGTGCTGGTACGCAAACAGGGGCTATCTGAAGTTGCGCAAGCATGGCAACTGTCTGCTTACCTTTGTGTGGGTGACAGCGAGCGGATCGGAAAAAACGGCAGTGGCATTAAATCACCTTCCATTGCTGCCAATGCGGTAGAAGCGGTCATCGGTGCTGTGTTTGAGGATGGGGGCTGGGATGCTGCCCGTCATCTGGTGAGATGTGCCTGGCAGGAGATGCTGGCGGACATTGGAAGTATTGATACGCGTGATGCCAAAAGCCGATTGCAGGAATGGACGCAGGCCAATGATATGGGCTTGCCGGAATATGAGTTGCGTGATCTAGGAACCGGATTTTCACCGCGTTTTGAAGCCAGCTGCCGGGTCAAGGGTGCTCTTCTTGGGCGGGGACGTGGCGAAAGAAAAAAACAGGCTGAGACCGAAGCGGCTAAACAGGCGTACAGGAAACTAGGGCCTGTTCACAATAATTCTGATTGAAGCGCTGCTGCCCCAAAAGGGGACAGTCAAGGCGCGAGGAGTGAGATTTGGTTGTTCAAAATGAACGACGAGCAACGCAGAATGCCCCCTTTTGGGACGCATCCCTGCGGGATATGCCATTTTTGTACGCTGCGGCGTTGTTTCTTGCTTATGTACATTCAGTACACTTCGCTCCAAATGCCTTGCAGCGAAACAAAAATGGTGATATCGATACAGCCAGAATTATTGTGAGCAGGCCCTGAATCATGACTGATAAAGACTTTCGCTGCGGAACTGTAGCGTTGCTGGGTGTACCGAACGTAGGCAAGTCCACGCTGATGAATCATCTGATTGGGGCCAAGGTGGCTATAGTAACACCCAAGCCGCAAACCACGCGGCATCGTATTCTCGGTATTTATACCGATGATTCCCGTCAAATTATTTTTGTCGATACTCCGGGTATTCATAAGGGCTCAAAAC
>CAZWWF010000125.1:0-4223 GCA_964636805.1 uncultured Zetaproteobacteria bacterium | reverse complement strand
TGGGCTTGTGGATACTGTTACCCTTTCTGCAGTCAAACCTGCATCTGCTTACCGGTCACAATCTGCTGGCTGCCGGCCTGTTGCTATCGGTCATGGTGTTACCGACCATCATGGTCATGGCGCAGGATGCACTGTGTGAAGTCAGTATCCATCAGCGCAATACCGCAGCCAGCCTCGGCATGGGATGGAGCACACGTCTGTGGCGTGTACTGCTGCCTCAAGCCTGGCCGGGGATCCGTTCCGGCATTTTGCTTGCGCTGGGTCGGGCGCTGGGGGAAACCATGGCAGTCATGCTGGTCGTTGGCTCCATGGATCGCATCCCCGACCCGTGGTATAATCTGCTCGCACCGGCCCAGACGCTGACTTCTCGCATTGGCCGGGAAATCGGTGAATCAGCATTCGGTTCAATGCACTTCTCTGCCCTGATGGCCTGCGGTCTGCTACTGGCATTGATCACTATTACCATCAGCATGCTGGCCCATATACGCCCAGACAAAGCAAAAACATGATGAATGAACGTTGCGCTAAAACACTTATCATCATGCTGGCCCTGCCCGCGCTGCTGCTGCCAGCGGCTTGTCTGTTATACATTCTATTCAAGGGCATCCCGGCACTGGATTGGGCCATGCTGTCCGGCAGCAGTCAGGCCTCTGCATTTGGCAGTATCACCGCGTTGTGGCCCCAAATTACCGGCTCTCTGCTGCTGATGCTCGGCGCGTGCCTGTTGGCTGCTCCCGTCGCGCTGGGCGGTACGCTGTTTTATGCACTGATTGCCAACGTCAGACAACGGAAAGCATTGCTGGGTATCATGCACCTGCTGGTTGGTATTCCGCCTGTTGTTTATGGCCTGTGCGGTCTGATTGTGCTCGTTCATATGCTACACTGGGGTATCAGTCTGCTCACCGGCATGGTGATTCTGGCTGTTATCATTCTGCCCATGTTGTTAATGAACAGTGTTAATGCCATTGAGCGTATTCCGGGCGGAAAAACTGAAGCGGCCAGAGCATTGGGGTTAAGCAATGGGCAATTGATCAGACGCGTCTGGCTTCCTGCTGCATGGCCCGGATTGATGACAGGCCTGTTGCTGGGCATGGCACGCGCCCTGTCGGAAACCGCACCAATTTTATTCACAGCCACTGTCTTTTCCGGTGTGGCATGGCCGGATTCTCTATTTTCGCCAGTCACCAGTTTGCAAACACATATTTTTTATCTGGCGCAGGAAGGCGCAAATGCCGAGGCTGTGGATATTGCATGGGCATCGGCGGTGATCCTGATCATACTTGTGACAGTGCTCAGCTTTGGTGCCTCTGCATTACGGAACATCAGGATGGATGGATGAACACAAAGAATAACAAAATAGCAGCCATACCGGCAGAAGTGCCACAACAGGTTGCCGCTAATGATGCCGGAAACATCAGCCTGCACGCATCAAAGCTGAGTCTTGTACTTGAGGGCAAAAACATTCTTCGGGACATTTCATTTTCCCTTCCGGCACAGGGGATAAATATCCTGATCGGGCCATCCGGTGCGGGTAAAAGCACGCTGCTGCGCTGCCTCAACCTTCTGCATATAGACTGGTGCGGTGAACTCCGCATCATGGGTCATAATGCCCGCTGCTGGCCTGAGGGTGAAGATGGGCTACGCCGGACCATTGGGCTGATTGCACAAAAGCCAACCCTGTTTCCATGCTCAATTCAACAAAACATCGTCTTCGGGCTAAGCAGAACAGAGCGCAACCACATGCCGGAAAACCGAATCGAAAAAGTCTTAACACAAGCTGCACTGTGGGATGAAGTGAAAAACCGCCTGCATGATCAGGCCGCTACGCTGTCTGTCGGCCAGCAACAACGCCTGTGTATTGCCCGGGCACTGATGCTTTCTCCAAAAATGTTGCTGCTTGATGAGCCAACCGCATCACTCGACCCCCGCTCCAAACAGTTCATTGAGGCATCACTGCTTGAACTGGCACAGAACATGCCAGTGCTGTGCGTCACTCACGATATTGAGCAGGCAAAACGACTGGGCGGCCAGATTATTTTTATGTGCGAAGGACATCTGATCGAATCAGGTGATAGCAAATCGTTCTTTAAACATCCGAACCGGATTGAAAGCCGTGAGTTCCTGCGATGGTCTGTTTGTGATTGCAGTTAAAGCACTCACAAAATCAAGTGTTCACGCACATGGTTTTGGCAAGCCAAGCCACCCGAGGCCTGTGTTCGTAACCCTGTCAGTTCTGCTCATCTCCGATCAAACCATGCGGCACGGTAACCAGCACTGAACAAGGTGCATGTGCAACAACTCGCTCCACAAAAGATCCCATCAGCATATGTGCAAATGTACTTTTTTCACTATGGCGCCCTATAACAATCAGGTCGGCAGGCAATGATTCTGCAAACTGGCAAATGGTTCGTGCCGGATCACCAACGGATTCTTTCATGTGCACAATAAGCTTGAAATCAAACGATGACACCTGCGCTTTAATGAGCCGAAAGACTCCTTTTTGTGTTGTGTTATCAACATCATCCAGAGGCGGAATTGCGACCATATCCATTTCAAAATACATGGAAGGTTCCATCACATACAGCAAGTGAATTTCTGCATCGAATTTTTCCGCCAGCACTCCGGCTCGCCGGATCGCTTCAGTGGATTGATCCGAGCAGTCGGTCGGAACCAGTATCTTGTTATGCCTGATCATATACTCCTCCTGATCATCCTGTGTCTTCCTGTCTGTTTACACAAAATCAGGCCGTTGGCTTGATCCGCGCAATGATATTATGCCCCTGCCGCTGATGCATGATTACCGCCAGAATATGAGCAGCTAACAGTGCTTCGAGTCCACCAACCAGCAATTCATGCGTCTCTGCAACCAGCTCAATCAAATCGGTTTGCGGCGTGGTCTGGCTCCAACCAAAATACAAAACGGTGCCCGTGAGCCCCATACCAAGACCAGCCAGTAAAATAAATCCGTGCACACAACGAGCAACTGCTTCGCCATCTTCAGGCGGAGCCAGTTTACCCTGTTTCCATCCTGCCATCTGTACCTTGATTTCATGGCTTAACTGCTTGCGCCCATCGGCTGATGCCCATGGTGCCAGTTCGCGCCAGTTGGCACCGGGCAACGAGGTCATGGCAAACATCAGACGAATCAGCATCAGGCCGGCAATTGTCAGACCCAGAATTTCGTGCACCTCAAAGCCAAGCGTCTCTTCCACCGGCATGCCAGCCGGATGTTTTTGTCCCTCATGGGCATAGGCAGGCATGATCAGATGAATCCCGGCAACTGCCGCCGGAGCATCCTCGACTTCAGGTACATCCATCAACTCACCAATGGCAATTTGCGTAAGCATGCATAGCGCCAGCAAGCTATGTAATATACGAATCTGTTTAGCATATCCCTGTTCAGTCATTCTGCTCTCCTGTCCTTTATTGATCGACCAGCTTATTCATGCGCAAGCGTAGTGCATTGAGCTTGATAAAGCCGGACGCGTCTTTTTGATCATACGCACCTTCATCATCTTCAAAGGTACATAAACGCTCGTCAAACATCGAATCATCCGAACGACGCCCTACCACATCGACATTGCCTTTGTACAACTTCAGACGCACATCACCATTCACGCAGACCTGCGATGCATCAATGGCCTGCTGCAACATCACGCGTTCCGGCGCAAACCAGTAACCGTTATAAATGATCTTGGCATAACGCGGCATCAAGTCGTCTTTCAGGTGCGCTGCTTCGCGGTCAAGCGTAATCGACTCAATCGCACGATGCGCCTTGAGCATGATCGTACCGCCCGGTGTTTCATAACAGCCGCGCGATTTCATGCCAACAAATCGGTTCTCAACAATATCGATGCGACCAATGCCATGCTTTCCTCCTACGCGATTCAACTCGGTCAGCACTGTCGCCGGCGTCATGGCTTCGCCATTGATAGCAACAATATCACCACCTTGATAACTCAGCTCGATATACTCTGCTTCATCAGGCGCATTTTCCGGAGAAACGCTCCAGCGCCACATCGATTCAGATGGCTCGCACCACGGGTCTTCCAGGTCATAACCTTCATAAGAGATATGCAGCAGATTGGCATCCATTGAATAGGGTGATTTGGAGCCTTCGCGCTTGCGCTCCACAGGGATACCATGTTTCTCTGCAAAATCGAGCATATCATTGCGTGATACCAGATCCCATTCGCGCCACGGTGCAATCACTTTCACATCCG